>QLUI01000024.1 GCA_018725345.1 Bacillota bacterium
TTTAGCCCATTTGACCAGTCAGGTAAGCTACCGTACGGTCGTCTCTTGCGGCAATGAACATCTCGGTGGTGGGACCGACCTCCACCAGTTCGCCGTTTAAAATAAAGGCTGTCTGTTGGGAGATGCGGGCGGCCTGCTGCATGTTGTGGGTGACAATAATTACGGTGTAGTCTTCTCTTAGCTCTTTAATCAATTCTTCAATACGCATGGTGCTGGCCGGATCTAAAGAGGCACACGGTTCGTCCATGAGAAACACTGTTGGTTCTATGGCTAAGGCGCGGGCAATGCAGAGGCGCTGCTGCTGGCCTCCGGAGAGCATGATGCCGGGACGATCAAGACTGTCCTTGACTTCTTCCCAAAGCGCGGCTTTACGAAGGCAGGCTTCCACCCGTTCGGCTGCCGCCTTGCCGCAGGCTAGACCGTGCAGGCGCAGACCGGCAGCCACGTTCTCAAAGATGGACAGGTGGGGGAAGGGGTTAGGCTTCTGAAAAATCATGCCTACACGCCGGCGAAGTTCTACCGGATCAACTTTGACACCAAGGATATTTTCCATGCCAACCATGATTTTCCCGTGAATTGTCGCATTGGAGTATAAATCATGCAAACGGTTGATGCAGCGGAGCAGGGTGGTTTTACCACAGCCCGAGGGACCGATTAAGGCGGTTACCTCCCTCGGCTGGGCGTATAGAGAAACATTTTTGAGGACCTGGTGCCGTCCAAACCAAACTGATAAGTCTTCAACAGCAATGCTTTGCGTCATCTTAAAGCCTCCTGTTTCTGGCTACAATAAAAAGTTGAGCAGTAACATTTAAGATTAGAATAGTTGTTACAAGCACTAAGGCTGCTCCCCAAGCCTGCTCCTGCCAGTCGGGAAAGGGGGAGGATGCATAAGTGTAAATCAGCACCGGCAGTGAGGCAGACGACTGATTCAAATTTTCCAGCCAAAAGCGGCTGGTGAGCGCGGTAAGCAGAACAGGCGCTGTTTGACCGGCCGCCAATGCCACGGCAAGCATGATGCCTACAACCAAACCCCCGGTAGCGGCCGGCAAAATCAGCATAAGGACAGTCTGTTTTTTGCTGGCGCCAAGCGCCAGCGAAGCCTCCCGTAAACTGTTTGGCACCAGACGCAACATTTCTTCGGCTGAAAGGGTGATGATGGGGATCATCATCACCGCCAGGGCAATGCTTCCTGCCAGGGCGGAATAGTTTCCCGTGCGCAGTACTAGTACTGTAAAAACAAACAGGCCGATGATCAGGGAGGGTACGCCGGTTAACACTCTGTTGGCGAAACGGGTTGCCGTAGCCAGCTTGCTTTTCGGGTTTTGGTCGAGGTAAATGGCGGCCGAGATTCCAAAAGGTATGGCTAGCAATGAGCCTAGGCCTACCATGATCGCACTACCAATTAAGGCATTGCCGATACCTCCTCCCGGCTCACCTACCGGTGTGGGTAGACTGGTTAGAAAAGGAATGTTAACGGCTGCGATTCCGCGGCGAAAGATATAGTATAAAATTAAGCAGAGTGCCAGCATAACCAATAAAGCAGCAAGCAGACAGGCAAATTCCAGCAGATAACCGGTGGTCTTACGCAATTTTTTACTGGCCATTACTGAAAAACCTCCTTAGTGTCCGCTTTTTGCCGTGCCGTTTTTCCCGGGAATTCGGTATTTCCATAGTTGTTCGGTGGACAAGCCAGATAGCCATCATGTTGACGGCCAGAGTAATGATAAAAAGGAGCAGTCCAAGCAGGAGCAGGGCGGATAACTGCAAGTCAAAAGCCTCGGGAAATTCATTGACGATCAGGGAGGCGATGGTTTGCGCCGGCGCCAGTAGGGAAGAGGGGATGATGTTGGCGTTGCCGATGACCATGGTTACAGCTATGGCTTCGCCAAAGGAGCGACCAAGACCTAACAAGAGAGCTCCTGTAATGCCGACTTTGCTGGTTGGCAGGACTACTTTGGCAATCATCTCCCAGCGGGTGGATCCCAAAGCAAACATTGCTTCCCGTAGTTCCTGTGGAACCGCCCGTATCACTTCTCTGGAGATTGCTGTAATGGTGGGCAGAATCATCATCGCTAAGACTAGGCTGGCCGTTAGGACGCCAATTCCCAGTGACGGTCCCTGGAAAAGAGGAAGGAAACCGAGATTATTTTCCAAAAATTGACCGGGACCTACTCTAAACCAAGGGGCAAGTACAAAGAGGCCCCAGAGGCCAAAGACCACGCTAGGGACGGCCGCCAGCAGCTCTACTGTAAAGGATGCCGGTTTCTTCAGCCAAGGCGGTGCCAGTTCACTTAAAAAAATGGCTGTCCCGATACCGAGGGGTCCGGCAAGAGCCAAGGCCAGCAAAGATGTAATAAGAGTGCCAAAAACTGCTGGGGTAGAACCATAAAGATTTTGTACCGGATCCCAGATGGACGTGGTTAGAAAAGCAGGGCCAAAGGCCTGCCAGGCCGGCCATGCGCCCCAAAGGACAACGAGCAGGATGCTGCCGGTTAATAGCAAAATAAGGGCAGCGGCTGCTGCTGTAAGATAAGGAAAAACGCCCTCTCCATTTTGCGGGCAGGTAGGCTGCTTAGTTATGGGCATCAGCAAATCTCCTTTGTGGATTTACTAAAAAAGGCAGATGGGCGCACGGACGTGCACCATCTGCCCATAGTAGCTTCACTTTGTGAGAAGACTACCGTAAGATGGCTTGACCGTTGTGGTTAATTGTCTGTAATTGCTGTCGGACTCTCGTGATAACGCCTTCAGGCAGCGGTGCATAGAATAGGTCGGCAGCAAATGGTTCTAAATTGCGTTCTACTACAGCCCAGCGGAGAAAATCCACGATGGCGCGCGCTTTGGCAAGATCTGTCTGGTCGCGGTAGACTAAAATCCAAGTCAGACCAACAATGGGGTAGGCACCGGCACCGGGTGAGTTGACTAATGACGTCCTCATGTCTTTGGGCATTTCTTGGACTAAGCCGGCGGCGGCGGTCGAGGTGGCATCCACCGTGGGGGCTATAAAATGACCGGCTCTGTTGCGTAATTGCGCCATATTCAATTTGCTAGCAATGGCTGTGGAAAGTTCTACGTAACCGATTGCACCGGGGAGCTGGCTCACTTGAGCGGCTACCCCCGCGTTGCCGTGTGCGCCTACGGTTGTGCCGGGCCAACGCACGGAAGTGGCCTTGCCCACCTCTCTTTGCCAGCGTTCGCTGACTTCAGACAGGTAGTCAGTAAAGATGAAAGTGGTGCCGCTGGAATCGGAGCGGCGGACTACGGTGATGCGCTGGTCGGGAAGTTGTACTCCGGGGTTTATGGCAGTGATGCGAGTGTCGTTCCATTTGACAATGACGCCAAGGTAGATGTCGGCGAGCACGTCGGGGGTGAGGCGTAAGCCGTTGCCGACACCGCTTACGTTATAAGTTACAGCGACTGCACCCATCACGGTGGGGATGTGCAGGAGCTGATTTGGTGCTACCTGAGCCATCTGTTCATCAGTCAGTGGCGCATCGGTACCGGCAAAGTCAAAGGTTCTGGCTAGGATGCCTCTGATACCGGCGCCTGAGCCTACTGAAGCGTAATCAATGGTTACGGCTGGCTCGGTGATGCGCCGATATTCGGTTACCAGGCGAGTATAGAGTGGGAAGGGAAAGGAGGCGCCGCCTGTGGTCAGGCGCAGCGCCCGGTCAACAGGGGTACGCCGGCGGGATGCGTCTGTGCTTGAAATATGGACTATGGCTCTCGCGCTGTCCCATTCTACCCGGGCGCCAAGCGCTTCGCCGACGAAGCGGAGCGGTACCAGCGTGCGGCCGCGACTGATTTGGGCAGGCTGTTCGAGAGCTACAGAACGCCCATCGATTGTTGCCGTTCTGCTGCCGATGACAAGGTTGATAACTCTGCCGGCTTTGTGGCCGGAAACGGTTCTGGTTGGGCTGTCCCAGTTTAGATCGGCGCCCAATGTTTCAAAGATAATCCGCATGGGCACCAATGTGCGGCCTCCGACAATGATGGGGGAGACATCACCTGTGACGCCGCGTCCATCAAACTCGATGGAGATGGGCCTTCTCGTCTGCGCAAAAACCGCAGTCGGCAAGAGGGAAACCAGGATAGCTAGAGAGATTAGTACCGTGAAAATTCTCGAAAAAGTTGTCTTTTTATTCATCATTTACTTTTTGCCTCCTCGTAAAGTTTATAGAACAAGCATAACAAATTATTGTTAAATCCAAACGGTGTTATTGTTAAGCGAATGTTAAATTTTGGCGAGAGAAAATATATGAGGGTCTGAAGTGATAAAGGTGCATTTTTAGAAATATTTAGAAGCAACTTTAAAAATGAAGAAGGAATCTCAGAAATAGTGTTGAATTGAACAAAAGTGGTTGAAAGTGGGGATAAGTGGGGGATTGCTCGGAGAGGGGTGAGTTTCTATGTTCATGGGGGAACATCAGCATGCGGTTGACAGTAAAGGCCGCCTGATTATGCCTGTCAAATTCCGTGAGGATTTGGGGGAGAGTTTTATTGTTACCCGTGGACTGGAAAGCTGCCTTTTTGTCTATCCCTTGCAAGAGTGGCATCTTTTGACTGAGAAATTAAAGACTTTGCCTTTTACCAAGGCTGATGCCCGTGCTTTTATGCGTTTCTTCTTTTCAGGTGCAGTGAACTGTGAGCTAGACAGGCAGGGTCGGATTTTGATTCCCAATAATTTAAGGGAACATGCAAAATTGATTAAAGATGTGATGGTTATCGGTGTGTCCAGCCGAGTAGAAATCTGGAGCCAGCAAGTGTGGCAAGAGTACAGTGAAAAGACTGAACTCTCTTATGAAGATATTGCTGAAAAAATGATTGATCTTGCTCTATAGAGGATAATACCAGTCGGAATAACGCGATGTAGGGATGTGGATAAATTGCTGTTTTCCCATGAGCCAGTGCTGTTAAAGCAAACGCTTGAGTTTCTGAACCCGCAACCGGGTGAGGTTTTCGTGGATGGCACAGTGGGTGGCGGAGGGCATAGTAGGGCGATTTTAGAAAAGATTGGCGGTAGCGGACGCCTAATCGCCATCGATCAAGATCAAAACGCGCTGGCAGCTGCAGAGAAAAGCTTGACTATCTGCAATAATGTAACTTTTGTCCATGAAAATTTTGCTAACATCAGGAATATTTTAGATTCACTGCAGTTGAAGATGGTGGACGGAATCCTGCTGGACATAGGTGTTTCAAGTAACCAGCTGGATGAGGATGAACGGGGCTTTTCCTTCCACGCAAATGCGCCGCTTGATATGCGCATGAATCAGGATGCTTCTCTTTCGGCAGCCGATTTAGTTAACCGGTTGGACGAAAGAGAACTCACGAGAATATTGCGGGATTTCGGCGAGGAACTCTGGGCCAGTAGAATTGCTGCATTTATTGTCGCCAGTCGAAAAAACAAAGGGCCGATTGAAACAACAGGCCAACTGGTGAAAGTAATTAAAGCCGCAATCCCGGCTAAGGCCAGACGCCGCGGTCCGCATCCGGCACGCCGAACTTTCCAGGCGCTGCGGATCGCGGTGAACGACGAACTGGCTCTGCTTGAGAAAGGCGTCCATGAAGGTATATCCTGCCTGCGCCATGGCGGTCGGCTGGCAGTGATTACTTTTCACTCGCTGGAGGATAGAATCGTCAAGAAAATCTTTCAGTATGCCGCTACAGACTGCAACTGTCCGCCTGGTTTGCCGCAATGTGTGTGCAGTAAGGAAGCGCTGGTAACAATCCTGACAGGGAAACCGCTGCGAGCCACGGATGAAGAGCTGCTAAAAAATCCTCGAGCCCGCAGCGCAAAGCTGCGCGCGGTAAGGAAAGTTCTAGAAGAGAGCGAAGGTGAATAGAATTGTTAGTAGCGAAAAAAAGGGCGTCGCAATCATTTTCTCCTGGAAGGCAAGACGTTAAAAGGATAGTGGCGGCACGTCAGCATGGTTCTCGCCGGCTGGCGGAGCAGAAAGTGAAGATGATTAGTTTCATGCTGGTGTTTGCGTTGACAGCAGTTACCTTGGTCGCGCATTTTACATATCTAGTCGATGTAAATCATCGTATAGGGCGCAGCATGGAGGAATTACAAGCTTTACAAGATGAAAGCAAGCATTTAAAATTAGAAATGGCCTCTCTGCAGTCGCCTGAACGTTTGCAAAAACTGGCGTTGGAAATGGGATTGAAGTATCCCGGCCAGGAACAGATGGTGATTCTGACGGCAGTTGCTGCAGGAAATTAACAGTTACGCGTCCTAATTTAAAGAGTTGCATGATGATTTGGGAGGGTTAGCTTTTGAAACGACACACAGTAGCAAGCACGACTGTGCGAAAAAGACTAATCTTTCTATTGGGTTTAGCCGTACTGGTGGTTTTTGCGTTGACGGTGCGGCTGTTTTGGATTCAGGTCGTGATTGCCGGAGATTTGCGGGAGAAGGCCTGGGATCAGATAATGCGCAGAGAACGGGTGGTTGCGCCACGCGGCGATATTTTCGACCGAAATGGGAGGCTTTTGGCGGGTAGTGCCAGTTCGGTATCTGTGCTGGCTTATCCGGCGCAAATCACAGACAAAGAAGAAGCGGCGCGCTTGTTGGCTCGAGTCTTAGCTCTTGATGAAACCGTTTTGCTTGAACGGTTGAACAGAAAAACAGGAGGCGTTTACCTGCGGCGCAAAATTACCGAGGAAGCTGTTTTGGAAATACGCAAGTTGGAGCTTGCCGGCATCCGTTTTACTTTGGAACCTAAGCGCTACTACCCGCACAATAATTTGGCATCTCAGCTAATTGGTTTTATGGGGTTGGATGACGGGAGAAGTGGACTGGAATATAAGTATGAACAGGAACTTAGGGGTCGAGATGGCCTGATAACTTTTGAAAGCGACGGACTGGGTCGCCAAATCCCGCAGGGTGTGCGGAATTATACGCCGCCGGTCGATGGCAATGATTTGTTTTTGACTATTGATCGCAATATCCAGTTTATTGTAGAGCAGGAAATGGAACGAACAATGACGGAGCTGCAGCCAAAGGGAATTAATGTGATTGCTTTAGATCCTCGGACCGGCGAGGTATTAGCCATTGCCGGCACGCCAAGTTTTGATCCGAATAATTTTGCTGACTACCCGGAGAAGAATTGGAGGCTCTCGCCCGTTACCGATACTTTTGAGCCTGGGTCTACTTTTAAACTGGTAACGTTGGCAGCCGCCATTGAGGAAGGCAAATTCCGTGCAAATGAGGGCTTTTACTGTTCAGGGTCAATGCGGGTGGCCGGCAGAATGATCGGGTGTTGGACTAGAAGCAGGGGCGGACATGGAGCGATTGATTTTACCGAAGTTGTCTTAGGTTCCTGTAACCCCGGTTTTATCACTTTAGGACAGCGGATTACAGCGTCAAAGCTTTCGCAGTACATAGAAGCTTTTGGATTTGGTCAGCGCTCGGGCATTGACGTCATCGGTGAAGGTGTGGGCATTTTGTTTGCACCAGAACAATTAGGGCCGGTGGAGGCAGCTACCACAACATTTGGGCAGGGTATTTCTGTTACGCCGCTGCAGCAGGTGATGGCAGTGGCGGCTATGGCTAACGGCGGTTATCTGATGAGGCCTTACGTTGTCAGGGAGATCCGAGACAGCCAAGGAGCTACAGTTCGCAAAAATGAACCTCGAATGGTGCGCCGCGTTGTTTCCGAGGCGACTGCCCGGGAAGTAGCAAGGATTATGGAATTGGTGGTTACTGAGGGCAGCGGGATTAATGCATTCATAGAAGGCTACCGGCTTGCGGGAAAGACTGGGACAGCACAAAAAATAGGCCCGGACGGCCGCTATATTGCTGGGGAATATCTCCTTTCTTTTATCGGCTTTGCCCCTGTGGAAGAACCGCAAGTCTTGATTTATATTGCTGTCGATGCGCCGCAGGTCGGGGTGCAGTGGGGTTCTCTTGTGGCTGCGCCGATGTTTAAGCAAATGATGGAGCGAATTTTGGCTTATTTAGATATTCCGCCGGCAGGTAATATGGAGAATGTACCGCCTAAAATGGTGAATGTGCCTGCTTTAGTAGGCTTGACTGTGGATGAAGCCAGTACTCTTCTTGCTGCAGCGGGACTACGAATTCGATTTATTGGCAGTGGCGAAGAAATCCTGAATCAGACGCCTAAGGCGGGGGCAAAAGTGCCGCTGCAGACGCAAATATTGGTGCATCTTGGCGGAGAAGAGGCCAAGGACGAAGTGCTTGTGCCTGCTCTGATTGGGAAAACGATGCGTGAAGTTGGAGAAGTTTTGGGCTGGCTCGGTTTAAGGATGAACGGCAGTGGATCGGGCGTGGCAGTGAGCCAGGAGCCAAAGGCGCAGTCACTGGTACCGACAGATACAATTATTAATGTAAAATTTGACTCTCCTGGTGAAACGGAACTGGAGAGATAGGCGTCACATTCGACTTGCGTTGCAGTAAAACTATTGCTCTGATCTAACTAGCACAGGCAGCTTACTGCCACCAAATGCAAAGAAATCGTCAGACGTTAGGCGCAACGCGGACTGCAAAAATAACAACGCAGCTGGCGGTTTAAAAGCGCTTACACCTAAGGGCGTAGAAAAGATTTTATAGGCATGATTACGGCAGTGAGGGGGGAATACTAGGAGAATGAAAACTCTTGCTGAACTGGTCAAGGTTCTACTTCATAAAGAGGTTCGGGGGTCCGTTGAGATAGCTGTGAGCGGGCTTGCTTATCATTCCGGCCAAGTTAAGCCGGGTGATGTATTTTTTTGCCTGCCCGGTGCCCGTTCACATGGTAAGCGCTTTATAGATGAGGCGGAAACTGCGGGTGCTGTGGCAGTAGTTACCGACCTGCCGGAAGTGGAGACGTCCGTCACATTAGTCAGGGTACCGGAAATAAGAATGGCGTTAGCACTCCTCTCGGCTCATTTTTATGATTATCCCTCGCGAGAAATGGTGCTGACCGGTGTTACAGGTACAAACGGAAAAACAACTGTCACACATTTAATTGATGCGCTACTCGCGTGTAATGGTGCCCTCACCGGTTTAATTGGCACTGTACGCTATCATGTCGGTGGCGTAGAATATCCTTCACTTGCTACTACACCGGAAGCAAATGAGTTGCAAGCGCTGTTGCGCAGGATGCGCACAGCAGGTGTGACCCACGCCACCATGGAGGTTTCCTCCCATGCGCTTGCTTTGCAAAGAACGATTGGCTGTGATTTCGACACGGTGGTCTTGACAAATGTGACAGAAGACCATCTTGACTTTCATCAGACTTTTGATCATTATTTAAAAAGTAAAATAAAACTTTTTTCCTCGCTAGGAGCATTTCCGTTGAAGGAAGGTCGTTTTCGCCGGGCTGTAGTTAATGGAGATGATGTGCACTGGGCTCATTTTGCGGAGCAGACTCCGGCAGAAGTGCTTCTGTATGGTCTTTCTCCCCGCTGTCATATCCGTGCGTCTGAAGTTTTGGTTTTGCGGGAAGGTGTTAGCTTTTGGTTGGATACGCCGGCGGGTTCGGCAACAATTAAGCTGAAAATGACAGGCCTATTTTCGGTCTATAATGCTTTGGCGGCGATAGCAGTTGCCTATCTGGAAGGTTTGCCTCTTGACCAGATTAAAACCGTATTGGAGGGGGTAAGCGGGATTCCCGGCCGATTTGAATCGGTGGATGCTGGTCAGGATTATACAGTAATTGTGGATTACGCCCACACGCCTGATGGCTTGGGAAATGTTTTGCGGGCTGTGCGGGAATTTGCGCCTGCTCGGGTGTTGACTGTATTTGGCTGCGGAGGCGATCGTGACAGAACAAAGCGGCCGTTGATGGGTGAAGAAGCGGGTAGATATAGCGACTATTGCGTAGTTACCTCGGACAATCCGCGGACGGAAGAGCCGGGGGGAATTATCGCCGAAATACTGCCGGGGCTGCTGCGAACAATCGGCGCGGGCGGTTTTGAAATTCAGCCCGACAGGAGAGATGCCATCGCTCGGGCGCTGGAACTTGCACGAGCAGATGATATTGTGGTGATTGCCGGCAAAGGACATGAAACAACCCAAATATTTTCTGATAAAACTATTTCCTTTGACGATCGGCAGATTGCCAGGGAACTGATTCAAAGGCGGGGAGAAACGTATGGAGATGACACTAGAGGAAATTTGCGCGGCAGTTGACGGCAGGCTGCTTGTCCCCGCTTTACCAAAGAGAAGAGTAAACAGGCTGAGTATTGATTCGCGGATCACTTTGGCTGCTGATTTTTTTGTACCGCTTGCCGGAACAAAGACGGATGGCCATGAATTTATAGCGCAAGCTGCTCAAAACGGTGCCATTGGCTGCTTTTCATCTCTGGGAAGGACTGTTTCTTATCCGGAGGGGATGACGGTTATCGGAGTCTCCAGCCCGCTTTTGGCTCTGCAACAGTTAGCAGCAGTATATCGGCAAAAATTTGTCTTGCCGGTGGTGGCTGTTACAGGCTCGGTGGGAAAAACTACTACCAAAGAACTGATCGCGGCAACTCTCTCTGTGAGCCTAAAAATCTTAAAAACTGAGGGAAATTTAAATAATCATATTGGGCTGCCACTGATGCTTTCACGGCTTGACTTTAGCCATCAGGCGGCGGTGCTGGAAATGGGCATGAGCGGATTTGGAGAAATTGACCTGCTGGCAAGGCTTGCTCAGCCCAGTGTGGCAGTAATTACTAATATAGGTGAATCACATTTGGAGATGGTGGGCAGCCGCGAAGGAATTGCCAAGGCAAAGTGTGAACTTTTCCCCCACGTTCCGCTAAATGGGACGGTAGTAGCAAACGCAGATGAAAGGTTGCTTGTTCCTTATTTAGAGAAAGTCGGTTGTCAGGTGCTTACTTTTGGTTTTTCCGCGGCTGCTACAGTGCGCTGCGTTGCTGCCGATCAAGAAAATGGGAAGATGACTGTGCAGATCAAGCAGGACGGGTATACGCCGTTAACACTCCCCTCTCCCCTTCCCGGACGTCATAATATCTACAATTTAATGGCGGCGTTGGCAGTAGGCAGATTGCTGGGGTTGACAGATGAAGAATTTACTGTCGGGCTTCCTCGCGTACTTTTGGGCGAGATGCGCCTGGAGAAGGTACAGACCCCAGCGGGAATCAATGTGTTAAATGATGCTTATAACGCCAGTCCCACATCGATGGCGGCAGCGATTGACGTTTTGCTGGAGCAGGCGGGAGACGCTGCAAAAATCGCGGTGCTGGGCGATATGTTGGAATTGGGTTGGCTGGAAGAGGAAGGACACAGGAAGATTGGCAATTTAGTGGCGGCTCATGCTTTAGACGCTTTGATTGTCCTGGGTAGGCGGTCGCAAATAATTGCTGATGCTGCCATAGCCGCAGGCTATCCTAGTGTGCGGGTGTTTCGACCCGAATCTCACAGCGATGCCGCAAATTTGATTGTTCGGTTGGCTGGCTCCGGGGACTGGGTGTTGCTGAAGGGGTCTCGTGGAATGCGGATGGAAGATGTTCTGGTGGAGTTGTTGGAGGGGGAAAAATGAACCAAGGTTTAACGCAGATAGCTTTATGGGCTTTTTTGGCGGGGATTATTCTGGCCCCGCTGTTTATTCGCCTCTTTCGACAATTAGATCTTGGACAACAGATTAGGGAGGATGGGCCGCGTAAGCACTTTAAAAAAGCAGGGACTCCTACCATGGGCGGCGTAATTTTTCTTTTATCATTTTTGCCGCCTGTACTGATTTTCGCACCGCAAACTATGCCGCTCTATTTAGCTGTGCTGATGACATTCGGTAACGGACTGGTGGGTTTTTTTGACGATTATCTGAAAGTGGTGCGCAAACAGTCATTGGGGCTTAAGGCGCGTAGTAAGCTGCTGGGCCAACTTTTGCTTGTGGTGTTGTTTTTTGTTGCCTGGCGGGGGTTGGGAGGGAGCACGGCGCTGGAGATTCCTTTTACTGCGGCTGCCGTTGATCTGGGAGATATGGGTTATTTTTTCTTTCTTGTCCTGTTTTTCCTCGGCACGACTAATGCTGTCAATTTAACGGATGGTATTGATGGCTTGGCAGCAGGTACCGCTATTTTAGCATTTTTAGCTTACACGATTTTGGCAAATGCTCAGGAGTCAGTTGCCCTTGCTCAATTTGGCGCTGCGATGATCGGCGGAGTTTTTGCTTTTCTGATTTATAATCTGCACCCTGCCCGCGTTTTCATGGGTGATGTGGGTTCTCTGGCACTTGGCGGCGCGTTAGCTTCCATGGCTGTGTTGACTAAAACAGAACTTTATCTTGTTATTATCGGCGGAGTGTTTGTGCTGGAAACTCTTTCGGTGATTATCCAGGTAATTTTTTTCAAGCTGACCGGCAAACGGGTCTTCCGGATGAGTCCTCTCCACCATCATTATGAACTGGGCGGACATGGCGAGTGGCGGGTCGTTACTGGTTTTTGGGCAGTAGGGTTTTTGTTTGCCGTTGTGGGGCTGCTAGAGTTGGGAGCATT
>QLUI01000240.1 GCA_018725345.1 Bacillota bacterium
GTCAGGTGATGGGATGTATTCTAATGGGGCACCGATTTGACGAACATATTCAACCTGGAGCGAGTTTTCATGCACAAGTTGTTGAAACTCAGTTCGCCGCTGACCTATTACATTAGTAAAGCAATCAAATGCTCTCTCAACAGCTTGTGGCATACCAAATCCCCCTCTATCGAAATTGAATCCCATTCCTACACGAACGTAGTACTCAGGTGCGCCAAACATTCCAATGTTAAATTGCGTCTCATTACGCCCGCCACGATTAAATGTGTACCAATGTCCCACCTTAATCGTGGGCCTACTACCGAAAGCCGCTCTACTAGGAGGGCGCCGTTTCATAAACGTACCTCGAAATCGTTGGAGATCTCTAAGGCAAGGCAGTTCATTAAGGAATTCATGAAGCTCTTGAATAAGCGGCTCGAAAATCGCCTTGATTTGTTGTTCTGGCCCATCAATGTCGTCAAATAGATGCTCAGAAAATCTAGGCGGCAAATCAGACATGATACACCTCGCTACCAAGTTTTATTGATTCTCGCATTCCCAATGGAACCGAGCCATATTACCTCAGATGATGCACGAAAAGAGGCGCTATGAACAAGGTATCAGTTACACAAAGAATTGTCAAAGGTATGATTTCAATGATCTAAACAACCAGTGAAGGGATCTTGCCTGAATAATCATAAGGGCGGTTGTGAGACTCCCGCGCCCGCCTCGTGGATAACTTCAGAACTCGGGACATTTGAGTCATTGCAGCTTCGGATAGGGTAACATAATTCTGTGTGCGCCGTTTCTTTGCCCCAAAGCTGAGCGCGTGGGGGTAAAGCACTAAATGTGCACACTAAACTGTCATGCAATGTCCTGAGTTCTGAACTTGGGGCCACTTAGGGGATGTCCTTTCCGAGGCTATCCACGCTCATGACTTGCCGATTCGATATACCTTGGTCCCACACCCCGGGCATTCACCTTGAGTCGCCGGACGCCCGTTCTTCATTGTTATGGCTTTCGGGTTCTTGATCTCTACCTTTTCCCTACACTTCATACAGTAAGCCTGCATCTTGTCCTCCTTGAGCAGGAATCTTGACTAAAGACTAACATGAAAGTGGCAATCAGTCAATAGGGCTGTTGTGAACAAAACATCAAATTGTTTATTGCTCGCAAATGAGTTGGCCTAGATTTTCTGCGTTCATCATTTACTGGATAGCAAGCAGCATGGCTACAATGAGCTTGGCAGCCACTGGGGAAGATGGTAACTTTTGGCAAACTAGAGCCGAGATTTTGGCAATGCTCTTGTCTTTCTTATCCCGCAGGTGTTTGATATACTGGATCTGAGCCATCGTCAGCATTGCTTTCCTACCTCCTGTCATGTGTTCACAACAGAAGGATAGTATGGTTTTGGAGTGGCTGGCAAGGCTCCATTCTTATGTCAGTCACTATGTATTCTTGGACTGCCGAAGTCTGTATTCTTATTTTGCCATACACACTCGTTGCCGTTATGTTAGATATTGCGCAAGAGCCTAAAATGGTACCATCTGAGGCTCTTGCAAAAGTCCGAAAATGTCATGCTTTTACACAATATATTGTATGCGAACCCAAACTCGGCCTACATCATGTGCACTTTTGCAAGAGGCTCAATTGAAAACAAATATTCCCTTCAGTGTATACAATTGATTGGGCGAATTATAGCAGTGTTTACAGGGATTACAGCTTATTAGAGACGATGGTTTAATAAACTTACGCTAGATGGTCCCGCGGATCTTTCGCAGCACCAATGTACAAGTCAGCACTCCTTGGTTTTAATGCTTGCAGGACAAACACCACCGGAATATCTTCAATGCCCACCATCTCTGCCGTCGCAGCTAGCATGGCATAAATTTTGGGAGCAACCGCTTCTGCCTCCTCAACCGTCAACTTGCCACAATCCAGCCACACCTGGATATAACCCGCGCCGATAATACCCATCGCAGAAACTCCAAACCTACCTACCAGGAGAGGAAAGAGGTTGTTTGCTTCATGCAATCTGTCGAACCAGCCGGACGGATTGCTGTATGTGCGGGTTCTCCCGAATACTGCGATGATATTAGCACCCGGCAACACCCTTTCTATCCATTCCTCAACTCCTCTTCTTCCCAGAGGGAATGAAGGCGGGCTAAGGATGAGATGATATTCCACCGGTGTCAATTTCATCACATCAAGCTCATCAGGGCGAGGTATGGGCAGTTCAATTCCCTTCCAGTCAGCGCACTCCCAGTAGGAGCGGAGCATCTCTGAAATTTCTTCCTTTGCCCGGATAATCGTCTGCTCACGGTATTCAGTATCTATAAACTCCCACCAGTAGGTTGCATCAGCAGGAGGTATGAATTCCTCCCTCGGGGTAGGTATGCCGGGGATTTGAACCCCCTTCTCTGCAGCATACCGGGCAATGAGACATAGCACCCTTTCCTGGTTTTCATGGCTCATCACATCCCACATTTTATCAAATTCTTTGGGGCTCATCCTGCTGATATCAATTCCGAAGTAACGGCCAAACACCAAGACCGTTGTCTCCCTCACTACCTGCTGATAATGAGGAGCCAAGGGCACCGCTTCCCACCAGTAGCGAGTGTCCGTTTGGAACTCCTCACACCTCTCTTCCCCACCCGCTGCTGCACCTATTGTTCCCACCAGCAGCAATGCTGCAGCTACAAGCAAAGCGATCCCTTTTATTCCCTTCAGTCTCAATCTTGTTACCCTCCGTTTCTTATATTTATCCGCTTTTTTGCGAGCGTGGATGAACTCCCGGTTATAGTTTCGTTTTCACATAACCATTGCCTCCTTCCATCAAGAGCACGGTAACTCTTAATATTTTTGGCCTCTATACATAAGACGTCTGGAACAGACAATTCTGCTCACTTGCGCTTGCCTCTGCATCGGCATATAATCTCAGTATCAGGGTTTCTAAAGGCAGATCCATTGAACCAGAACTTCACTGAAGAGGAAACAGCCCTTGTTGGCCGTGCCCAGGCAGGTGATCGGGAAGCTTTCGGACAGCTTATGGAGACTCACGCATCCCGAGCCTACCGCATCGCCTTCGCCATCCTCCAGAACCGGAGCGATGCCGAGGACACGGTGCAGGAAGCCTTCATCACCGCCTATAAGTCGATCAACAAACTGGAAAAAGGGGGCTCCTTTGGCTCCTGGCTCAGCCGCATAGTCACCACCAGGGCCTATGACCTCCTGCGCAAAAGGCAGCGAGAGCGCAAGGCTGTCGAAGCCACTATCTCCATACACAAAACGGCGATGTCTCATAATCCTGCGGAGAGCAGACAGGATTTTGACCTCGACCTTCATGAAGCGATCACCAGGCTGCCGGAGCTGCATCGCCTGGTCATCATGCTGCACTACTCCGAAGATGCCTCCACCGATGAAATAGCCCGTACCTTGAACCGTCCTGCGGGAACCGTAAGAAGGATACTGAGCGAATCATACCGCTT
>QLUI01000241.1 GCA_018725345.1 Bacillota bacterium
GTAAATCAGCAAGATTTTGACGCCATTTCCCTGCACCTTTCCCGCTCACGCTCTCCCCCTCCTGTCTTTCAATAATATGCGCAGATCAGGCGGCATATGAAAAAGACGCTTTGTGTTCTTTGCTAAGGAAGCGTCTTTTTCATCCGCTAGGGATTGCCACCACATCGCGTTGACCTGACGGTCCTTTTGCACCCCGCAAGAATAAGGGGGAAGCCCCTTAACAACCCCCCCCATCGGCTAGGAAAGAAAGCTTTGCAAGGATGATATAATTTCCTAAACGATGAAGAAAGCGCCCCGCGTTTAACGCGGGGCGCTTTCCAAGCCAGCCTATCTTCTATATTTCCACCGATTTTTTGCCCGAGGCGACCCAAGCACTTCGGCATAGACAATCCCCTGCAAAAGGGTTGCTGCCTGTGGGTGAAACGATTGCTCCTCTTTTAATACTGCACCATATTTCGTCGCAGACTCCGGTATTGTTGTTTGCACAGGAAGCGATCCTGTCTCGGAAGCCACTTTTCTTTTTGCCTCTTCCACAACAAAAACTAATTCCGGATATTCCGGCGGGAGGTTCCCGGCCGGTACCGGCGAACGTGGCGGGCGGGGAACGGGCAATCCTCCCAGCTTACCGCCAGGCTTCTGCCCCGTTTTTTGCGAACTTTGTGCTAAAGAACGCAGCACAGAAAAAATGATAAAGATAAGAAAAATTATCAGATTTTCCATCAATTAAACCCCCCTGCCCTACTTTTTAGGCGCTCCCTCTTCTGTGCCACCCAATTTACCAATGGCATCCCGCATCTCTGTGTCTGCTTTAATGTTTTGCATATTGTAGTAATCCATAATTCCTAGACGACCTTCTCGCAGAGCTTGGGAAAAGGCCAGCGGAACTTCAGCTTCCGCCTCCACCACCTTGGCGCGCATCTCCTGAACTCTGGCAAGCATTTCCTGCTCATGAGCCACAGCCATAGCTCGGCGCTCTTCTGCTTTGGCTTGAGCAATCCGCTTATCTGCTTCGGCCTGATCTGTCTGCAACTGAGCGCCGATGTTTTTACCGACATCTACATCGGCAATATCGATAGAAAGGATTTCAAACGCCGTACCTGCGTCGAGCCCTTTACCCAGCACCATCCGAGAAATACTATCAGGGTTTTCCAATACTACTTTGTGCGTTTCAGCTGAACCGATGGTAGTGACAATACCCTCACCCACCCGAGCAAGAATAGTCTCTTCACCGGCACCGCCCACCAGCCGCTCAATATTGGCGCGAACAGTAACCCGAGCTTTAGCCTTAACTTCAATGCCGTTTTTAGCTACCGCCACCACAATTGGCGTCTCGATTACCCGGGGGTTTACGCTGACCTGGACAGCCTGCAGCACATCCCGTCCAGCCAGATCAATAGCCGCAGCCCGTTCAAACCCTAAATCAATCCCTGCCCGCTGGGCGGCAATCAAAGCGTTTACCACCCGATCTACGTTACCGCCAGCAAGATGATGCCCCTCCAGCTTGTTTACATTCAGATCCAACCCTGCTTTATTCGCTTTGATTAGCGGATTAACGATTTTTGATGGCGCCACTCGACGCAGCCGCATCCCGATCAAGGTTATGATGCCAATTTTGACACCAGCGGCCAAAGCAGAAATCCACAGACCAAGCGGGATAATACTTAATAGTAAAGACATTCCAACAGCAACCAAACCAAAAAGAATCAAAATTTCTACCATCAAATCAACCTCCACTCATTTTTTTCTCACGGACAACAACGCGCGTTCCTTCCACAGCAGTAACAATAACTGCCGCTTCCTGGGCTATAAACCCTCCTTCACTAACCACATCTGCCCGTTCACCGTTAATCAC
This sequence comes from Bacillota bacterium, assembly GCA_018725345.1. GTDB lineage: Bacteria > Bacillota > Dethiobacteria > Dethiobacterales > Dethiobacteraceae > GPS1B09. The sequence goes on from QLUI01000241.1 coordinate 1,853, forward strand.
CGCCGTACCTGAGGGACGAAGCGGCGTCAGCGCTACCCCTACTTCTCCCAGCAAGTTAGTCATGTCGGCAGGGCCCACATACCCCTGAGCCTTTGTCTCGGAAAACTGCAGAACCAGCTGGGACCAGAGCCCTGTCCGTTTAAGAAAACGCAAAGCTAGAAGCAGAATCAAGACTGAGAAAAGCGCTGCCGTAGCCAACAACCGCAACCCCTCTTCAGCAGTTGAAGCTGTAAGCACCACAGATGAAACGATGGCCGTGACGCCGATGAGGCCGATGATCCCAAAACTGGGAAAGACAGCTTCAACCAGCAGCAAAACCACCCCAAGAATAAAAAGGAAAATCACTTCCATACCGGCAAGGCCGGCAATAATATGCCCACCAAAAAAGAGTCCGAAGGCTAAAACGCTAATCAACCCCGCCAGCCCAAATCCGGCAGTCATCACTTCAATCATCAGCGCAGCCAGCCCAATGGTAACAAGCAATGTAGCCACGGTGGGATGAGTGATAAAGCGGGCCAATCTTTCAGCCGGGCTCTGCTCCGCCACTATTACTGACGCATCTTTGTAGCCTAAGTGAGCCAATAAATCTGCGCGGGTTGAAAAAATCCCATCTGTAAAACCAATTTCCTCCGCCTCGGCGGAAGTAAGTGTCAACAGTTCACCGGCGGCAACAATCCCTTCAATCTCTATTTCCCGGCGAACCATTGCCGCCGCTACCTGCGGATCCTTGCCCTGGCGCTCGGCGACCGTACGCATTTGACTCTCCCAGTAGGAAATCTCTTTTTCACCGACTACTTCCCCGGTGATATTGCGCAGCTCAGCAGCACCAATACTGCTGCCGGGTGCCATATATAGCGCCTGGCAAGCCAGCGCCAAAAATGCACCTGCTGAAATCGCGCTATAGCGGACATATGCATAAATCGAGACGGGGGAATCGAAAATCAAATCACGGATATCTGAAGCTGAGTCCACTCTGCCGCCAGGTGTATTTAGCTCCAAAATAATTATTTGGGCTCCGGCGCGCTCCGCATCCTGAAATGAACGTTCAAGAAAGCTGTGCAAGCCCGGTTCTATAGGACCTGTCAGTGGAATAACATAGACAACATGCTCGGCTGCAATAAGAGAGTTCGGCACCGCCCAGGCAGGCAGTCCGGAAAGAAGAACAATCAAGGCAAGCACAAAAAAAATTTTCAACAGCGATCCCTCCAAGCTGACTAAACCCATCTTGATTATACCTTATCGGAGCATAAAAGAAAAGCATCCGACGTGCGGCCGAAAAACAGTTTGCATGCTAAAAGAGCCACCCTCCAGGGCAGCCCTTATTGTCAGCTTAACCAAACCGTTTTTTGTTATTATTCTTCCGGGCAGCCTCTGATTTTTTCTTTCTCTTTACACTAGGCTTTTCATAATGCTCACGCTTTCTAACCTCGGCCAGAATGCCTGTCTTCGCGCATTGTTTTTTAAAACGGCGAATCGCGCTATCCAGCGTTTCGTTTTTACCAACCTTGATTTGCGTCAACTGCTTTCCCTCCCCTCAATACCAACCTGCACGACTACTTGCCGGGATGCAAGAGAGAATACCTATATCTGTTT
>QLUI01000242.1 GCA_018725345.1 Bacillota bacterium
CTCCTGCGTTGCTATTTGCTTGCAAGCCCAATTTTGGCTTTAAGCAAACCAATGGCTGTCCATACTTCCTCTACCCTAAGCACAATCAGCCCTAAGCCATACACTAAACCGCCCACAGCGACTGTCGCCCCCAAGGCAATAATCTGTCCGAAAGCACTCGTGTGATTTAATACAAACATACAGACCAGCCCCATCGCAACTGCGGCTATAGTCACCTTGGCCAGTAACCCTCCGACACGAAGCTGATTTTTCCCAAGCCTTTTCTTTAGCAGATAAACATTAACAACTGCCTCCAGCGTGGGCATGATTGACGCTGTAAGCGCTATGCCCCCATGCCCCAGTACCCTAGTTAGAAAGACGACCAACCCAATACTTATCGGCAAAAGCGCGAGACTAATCTTCACCGGAGTCACAGTGTCCTGCAACGCATGAAAGGCCCGCGGCAGAAGTGTAGCGGCAGATAACCCCACTAACCCCACGGCGTAGTACCCTAAAGCCACAGCCGTTCTGGCTGTGGCTGCACTATCGAAAGAACCGCGCTCAAAAGCCAGGCTGACTAGCGGGTATCGTAAAACTACCAGCCCAACCGCAGCCGGAACCATAATAATAAACAAAACCCGCAAACTCGAAGTAAGCACAACGCCTAAACCTTGCTTGTCGCCTTTAGCAGCAAGATCTGTAAGTGTGGGATAAACGACCGTAATTAAAGCAGTAACGACTAAGCCTATAGGCAGCCCTACTAGCTTATTAGCAAAGTTCAAGGCCGCCATGCTCCCCACATCAAGACCGGAAGCCAGCCGGCGGTCAACGATGACGTATAGTTGCCCAAACAGGGTACTGGCAAAAATGGGCAGAGTGAGCGTAGCCATGCGCAAAAAGGCCTTATTCGTCAACTTTGGCTTACCTATAATCGGCAAACCATACTTCACCGCCAGCGCCAATAACCAGACCGCCGCCACAAACATGCCAATGACAGTAAGCCACGCCAGACCCGTTATCCCCGACACGCCAAAAACAGCCAACCCGCCAATGACGACAACGCTCATTATCAATGGCGGAACGGAGGGCCAGAAAAAGTGCTTGTGGGCGTTAAGCAGCAGAGTAATAAAAAATGTCACGCTGCCTACCACCGTAACAACCGTCAAAACACGCAACATGACTACGGTAAGAGCCTGCTGTTCAGGCGAAAAATTGCCTACCAGCCCTTGCACTAACTGAGGTGCAAACCAAAATCCCAAAACACCGCCAGCAACGGAAATAAGCAGCGTCACGGAAAACGTCGTGGCCGCAAGCTGCCCTCCCCGCCCCGCTGCACGCTCACAGCTGTACACCGGCAAGAACGTCGCAGCCAGTGCCGCAGTTATGATACCGTTCAATATTTGCGGCACCGCCATGGCAGCCACATATGCATCCACCCCGGCACCAGCCCCAAAGCGCCAAGCAATAGCCTGTTCACGAAAAAAGCCAAGCAATCTGCTGAGCACCGACAGCAGGCTTAAGGATGAGGCTGTGCGCAGAAGCATTTTCTTATTGGTCATAGAGGTTCCTTTCTCGTGAGCGATGATTGCGGTTTATCCACCTCATCCCTCAAGTCCCGCCTCTTCCGTGCATAACCCAAATTGGCCTCGATAAATCCAAGTGGCGTGCCGGTGTCATAGCGCTTACCGACAAACGCACAGGCGCGCACCTTGTGCCCACGCGCAATCAACAGGGCTATGGCATCGGTCAGTTGCAGCTCCCCTCCTGCTCCCGGGGTTATATCCTTAAGGCAAGCAAATATCTCCGCCTGCAATAGATACCGGCCCACCACTGCCAAGTTGCTCGGGGCTTTTCCCGGCTCCGGTTTCTCCACGATGCCCCACACTAGGCCGGTAGCGGTATCCACATCGACCACCCCGTAACGCCTGGTATCCTCCCAAGGCACCGCCTGTACGGCAATGACCGCCTCATCTTCACTTTGCCGACAGTCCGCCAACTGCTTTACACAAGGCACTTCAGCGTCTATCAGGTCGTCTGGCAGTAGCACAAAGAAAGGCTCGCCCCCCACAAAGACCTCACCGCAGCCAACCGCATGCCCCAGCCCCTTGGCCTCCGGTTGGCGAATGTAGTGCATGTTGGCAAGACCACTAGTCTGCCTAACACTCTCTAACTCTTCATACTTAGCGCGCTTGGCCAGCGCAACCTCAAGCTCAGGTGCCCGGTCAAAGTGGTCCAAAATGGCATCCTTGCCCCGACCAGTGACAACAAGCACCTCCCTAGCACCGGCCGCTGCCGCCTCCTCTACCACGTACTGGATGGCCGGTTTGTCCACCACCGTGACCATCTCCTTGGGTATGGCCTTAGTAGCCGGTAGCATCCTGGTACCAAACCCGGCTGCAGGAATAATAGCCTTGCTAATTGGCATCCACTCACTCCCTAAAGCGGCTACCATTTACTAGTAGCTCTTTTCTGTTCCCAGCGCCAAGCCGATTCGACAATCCGCTCAAGGTCATCAGACACAGGCGTCCACCCCAATCTTCCGCGTATTTTTTGCGAATCAGCCACGAGCAGCGGCGGATCCCCCAATCTTCTACCCTCGTACTTCACCGTAAAATCAACGTCGGCAACCTTCTTAGCCGCCTCTATCACTTCCAAAACGGAATACCCCTTGCCGTAACCGCAGTTAAAAATCTCGCTCTGCCCACCTGCCAGCAAGTACTCCAGGCTCAGCACATGGGCCTCCGCTAGGTCTTCCACATGGATGTAGTCCCTAATGCAGGTGCCGTCAGGAGTAGGATAGTCAGTCCCGAAAACACTTAAGGAAGGCCGCCGGCCTGCCGCTGCCCGGGTAGCGAGAGTAACTAGGTGGGTAGCGTCCTCTTTGCCCTCGCCGATTTTCCCATCCCGAGCCGCCCCGGCCACATTAAAATAGCGCAAAGATACATAGTCCATCCCTTTGGCGGCCGACATATCCCTCAGCACCTGTTCCACCACTGCCTTACTATGACCGTAAGGGTTGATGGGTTGCAAAGGCGCATCTTCCTGTACGGGCACGTGCTCAGGTACACCATAAACAGCAGCCGTAGAAGAAAAAATCAATTTACTCACGCCACACTCGGCCATAGCAGACAAAAGGCTAAGCGACCCCTGCACATTATTGACGTAATACTTTAAGGGCTGCGCTACCGACTCGGGAACGACAATGTGGGCCGCAAAGTGCATGACCGCGGCGGGCTGAAACTCGCTTAGGGCTTCATGCAATCTTCTGGTATCTAGAAGGTCCCCTATCACCAGCCCTCCATATAAAACAGCCTCGGGGTGACCGGTTACCAGATTATCATACGTCAAAACCTCATAACCCTTCTCCCCCAAGGCCTTCACCACATGGCTGCCGATGTAACCCGCACCGCCGGTGACAAACACTTTAGCCATCCTACATTCCTCCGC
>QLUI01000243.1 GCA_018725345.1 Bacillota bacterium
CCACTCTCTTTTGCGGGTGCAGTGACGGCAGAGCATGGGACAGATATCAGTAAGAACCATCAGTACCCGGTCAGGATAGCGATGCACCAGTCCCGGGACAACAGAGCTTCTTTTTTCGGCCAGCGGGTCTTCTATGCCTATGCTGGCTAAAGCAATTTCTTCAAAAGAAGGTATAGCTTGTTTTTTGATAGGATCGTCCGGTTCATAGGGGTTCATTAATGACAAGTAGTGAGGTGTTATTGAGAGGGGGTAACGCATGGTTACTAGCTTGACTTCCGCCTGCTGTTCGGGGGATAAAGGGACAAATTGAGCTAGTTGCTCAACAGTGGTAATTCTATTGCGAAACTGCCATTTCCAGTCATTCCAGATACTGTCTGAGATATGACCGAAAATCCTGTATCTGTTTGTGGCCGTTCTACTTGCCGGATAAATCCGGCCACTACTTGGGGGTTTATCATCCAGATCACCAGACGTGCTGGATTGCCCTGGCGGTTCTTCTTGTGGTTCGTTTCTATGGTCGAGTTTAGTCGCACGTTTCTCCGATTTAAGGGTCGGATGAATCCGACCCCTACTGGTAGCTACCGCTGTTTTCACTTTGTTGCTTCCTCCTAAATTAAATTCAAAACTTGACAAATACCCGATGTTGTAGTTATAATTTTAGTATACTATTTCCAGATGTATAATACTAGAGCAGTTATTCTAGTCTTATTATACCAGAAATGCAGAGCTTGTCAAGCGGTTTAGGGTCGGATGAATCCGACCCCTACTGAATGACTGTTGTAAGGAGGTACTTGGGATGAGTGATTGGAGCTTATTTACAAGCCATGGTTTAGTATTAGTTTCGGTTGCCAAAAACCCGGCGCAGACAGCCAGAGAAGTTGGTGATAATGTTGGCCTAACTGAGCGGACAGCGCACAAGATAATCATTGACCTTGAGGAAGCGGGATACATTACGAGAATTAAAGTTGGCCGGCAGAACAAGTATAAAATCCACCCCAATGTGCCAATCGGGGGTGACGTAACTGATGCTTCTTTAGGAGAACTACTCGCAACACTTGGTTGGAAACGCAAGATACGAAGGTCAAAAGCGGTCAAGATATCATGAACCAACCCTGACATATATCTGTTGCGTAACTCCTAAATATGAATCCACTTAGATTATTCAAACCAATTAGATTATTATTCAACCCAAAGCCCACTATATCCGAGCAAGACATAGCCTCAGGATTGCGCTGGCTCACCTGGGAGGGAGCAGTATCTCTGGGCTTCAACAGTATCACCACGAGCGGCTTCTTGGCTGCGTTTGCGTTAGCCCTTGGTGCAAATAATCTCCAGATCGGTATTCTGGCAGCTATACCGTTCCTCATGCAGATTGTTCAAATACCTGCGATCTGGATTGTTGAAAGATTTCGGCGTCGTAAGCAAATCGCTGTGCTGAGTTGGCTTCCCGCACAGCTTTTGTGGTTTCCCGCAGCACTTATCCCGTTTTTCCTTGAAGTCCCAAGTGCTGCCGCCATAAGCTTGCTGCTGTGGCTAATGGCAGGTCGCGGTCTACTGACTGCTGTTGTAAATGCCGCCTGGAATGGCTGGATCCATGATCTTGTTCCCCAAACAATGTTGGGTAGATTCTTTTCAAGGCGACTCGCATTCGCCACTGTGGCCGTCATGGGTTTCAGCCTGGGAGCAGCCTTCTTTGTGGACTACTGGCGCGGTCATGTTCCCAGTGAGGAGGCAATTTTTGGTTACACCTATGTTCTCTTATTTGGCGCTCTGTTTCTTGGACTAGCTAGTCCTGCGTTCATGTCACTTATGCCGGAGCCATTAATGCAACCTTTGATCGGACCTCAGCCTTCTCTGAGACAAAGGCTGTCTGCTCCAATTAGGGATACAAACTTCAGACGACTGATACAGTTTTTACTATCCTGGGGATTCGCCTCAAACTTAGCTATCCCCTTTTTTGCCGTTTACATGCTAAAGCAGCTTGGATTACCCCTTACTTGGGTCATTGGGCTCAACATCTTGAGTCAGCTTTTTAACCTATTGTTTCTACGTGTCTGGGGACGTTTCGTTGACCGGTTTGGCAGCAAGGCGGTACTCTCAGTCTGTGCTTCTCTGTTCCTCCTGGTCATTCTGGGCTGGATATTTATCACGATGCCGGAACGGCACTTTTTAACTGTGCCTCTCCTGGTTATCTTGCATGCCTTCGCTGGAATCGCAAACGCGGGAGTAGCTCTTACCGTGGGTACCATTGCCTTGAAGCTGGCACCAAAGGGGGAGGCGACATCTTATCTCGCTGGGGCATCTTTGGCAACTAGCCTCGGGGCAGGGCTGGGACCACTATGTGGTGGAGTAATGGCCGACTTTTTCGGCGCACGGCAGCTCAATCTGACGTTGACCTGGGTTGATCCGGGCAATTTTGTTCAGCTTCCGGCTCTTATCATAATCGGTTTTGATTTCCTTTTTGCAATTGCTGTCATCTTGGGCGTAATCACCTTAGGTGTGCTGGCCACCATTCGGGAGCAAGGCGAGGTAGGGCGGGAAGTGATTCTTGAGTCACTCTTCTTCCCAACGCGTGAACTGTCAAGTCCCACGAGTTCGGGACTAGCGCATAACTTTCTGTCCAGTTTTCCTTTCAGCTTTTTGAAGCGGGTGCCGATTCCGGGAATAGACGTAGCTTTGGGTGTCACTGCCTACCAGATAGCGGAAATGGCGAGAGCAGCTACTCAAGCTGCAGTAAATGGCCAAAGACTAAAGAGAAGATTCGTTAGAGTGCTGGATAATGGTTTGGCCAGCATATGGGGGGCTAGTGGCCAAAGACTAGGGAGAAGATTCGTTAGGGTGCTGGATAATGGTTTGGCCAGCATATGGGGGGCTAGAGGAACAGTGACGACCTATGATGTCGAGATTGTGCGACAAGCCACGCGTGGTGCAGTACACGCTGCTGGTGACACGCCCTTGTCTGTGGAAAAACTCGTTGCTTCAGTGGCAATGGGCATGGTAACGGCTGCCAGCCGGGCGGGTGTAGATCCGCTCAATGGTATTCTGGGAGCTAGCCAGGGGATAATCCAAGGAGCAGTTGAAACAGGGGCTGAGCTTGAGGCAGTTACGGAGCAGACAATTGAAGCGGCTAGAAAAGCAGCCGCGCAATTGGGGCTATCGGAGGAAGTAGCTGTAGCTAAGGCAACTGAGGGTGTACTAGGGGCCGCAGAGGCACTAGGCGCTGATGCTCTAGCCCGGGTGAAAGGGGCTTTACACAATGACTGTAGTGACTGAGCACACTTTCCTCAGAGGAATCACGCTTGGTAAGCTGATGGTCGCCTCACCAATTGACTCCCACCGCGACCGTTGTTATAATTATGTTTGGTGGTGATAGGTTCTGCTTGGCGCGCTTTGCAGGCCTATCAAATTCGGATGGTAAAAAGGGGG
>QLUI01000244.1 GCA_018725345.1 Bacillota bacterium
ACATTCTCAAGCCGAACGTAGGCCGGTCCTTTTTCAGAAGGGGAGCTATCGCCTGTGTATTTTCTTAGCAACATTTTTGACACCTTTCTTTAGTTATTGCGGGAGGATATCCGCATTAGAAATACTATCGGCAGCAGACCGACCAGCACAATGGCTAGCGCCGGCAGGGAAGCGCCTGCCCAGATAGATTCAGCAGCCATCTGCCAGACCCAAACGGCAAGAGTATCGTAACCAAATGGCCGCAACATCACAGTAATCGGCAGCTCTTTCATTACATCTACAAAAACCAAGATGGCGCCGGCAAACATGCCGGGCGCTACCAGCGGCAAGTGAATTTTCCACGCTAAGCGCCATGGTTTGGCACCTAGAATCTGGGCGGCAGCGGTAATATTAGGGGTGATTTTCTCAAGACTGGAATCTACACTATTAAAACTAACTGCCATGAAACGGACAATGTAAGCATAAATCAAGCCAATGATGGACCCTGTCAGAATCAAGCCGGGGGTAATTCCTAGCCAGACTTCTAAGAGGTTATTTAACGCATGGTCGAATGCTGACAAAGGCACAATAATGCCGACGGCTATTACGGCTCCGGGGACAGCGTAGCCGCTGGTGGCTAGTTTTGCCAAGAGAAAGCCTGCTCTGCTACCGTTTAGGCGGATGCTGCTCGCTAAAATTAGAGCGATAATGGTGACGAAAAATGCCGCAGTCAATGAAAGTATCAGTGTATTGCGGATTAACTGTGCGTAAACGCTTATCGTCCCTTCCGGTAGTCTGGGCAATTCACTCCATGTCCAAGCGATCAGTTGGGTAAGGGGCAGAAGAAAAGCAACTGTCACCACCAGTAAACAGCCAAGCATCATTAACCAACCACGCCAACCATGCAGAGCAAGGGGCGTGATTCCCGGTGCCTTTCCGCCAGTCTGGTAATAACGTGTGCGACCGCGCAAAGCGTGTTCTAGCAGGACAATGGCTAATGCTGCAAACGCTAAGAGTCCGGCAAGTTCGGAAGCGGCACGGAGATCCATCATACCATGCCAAACACGTATGACTCCATCGGAAAGCGTAGGGAAGTTGAAAAAGCGTACAGTAGCAAAATCGGCTAAAGCTTCCATGATGGCCAGAGCTACCCCTGCGGCAATGGAAGGTCTTGCCAGTGGCAGAACAATCCGAAAGAAGATGTGGCTCGATCCATAACCCATAACCCTGGCAGCTTCAATAAGTGAGCCGGATTGTTCCTTAAAGGCGGCTTTAGCCAACAAATACACGTAAGGATATAAAACAAGTGTCATTACTAAGATGGCGCCTCCTCCGGAACGAATTTCCGGGAACCAGGTGAGATCGGCAAAAAAGCGGCGCAAAAAGGTCTGCAATGGGCCGGCAATGTCAAAAGTAGCCATGTAAACAAAACCTTGCACATAAGTAGGTACAGCCATAGGTAATAATAGCAAAAGTTCGAGCATCTTTCGCCCAGGGAAACGGTAAGCTGTAACTAGCCACGCCAAGCCCACCCCCAAAAACAGTGTGCCTGCGCCCACCCCTGCCAGGAGCATAATAGTGTTTTTAATCATCTCAGGCAGAAGTGTCTGTGCCAAGTGAGACCATACATCCCATGTGGGGGTTAGGAGAGCAGAAGCTACTACCAGTACAGGTAATACGATCAATATTGCCAAGAACATCGGAAGCACGGGCAGGCTACGCAAGCCTTGCCCGTGCTTAAAAAAGGATCTCTTAGTTATAGTCGTCTTCATTTAATCTGCCTCACCTATAGCCTGCCTCGTCCAGCAGTTTGATGGCTACTGCTTGCAGTCGGCCAAATTCGCCCATATTGATGGGGTCGGCAACGAAATTACCGAACTCTGCAATGATGGGATGGGGTAAAACTGCCGGATTAGCCGGGAATTCGTGGTTAGAGTCAGCAAATAGCTTCTGCCCTTGGGGGCTAGACAGCCATTCGAGAAGACGAAGCGCATTTTCTCTGTTAGGCGAGTGAGCAGTTATGCCACCACCACTGATATTAATATGTGCTCCCTGTTCGTCCTGATTGGCCCAAAAGACGCGCACAGGAAACGCGGGGTTAGCTTCAAGCAGGCGCCCCAAGTAGTAGTGGTTTGTAATAGCCACATCAGCACCGCCTGCAGCCAGTGTCTCCAGAATACGAGTGTCGCTGTCAATTAACGTAGGCTGATTGGCTACCCAACCCTGGATAACCTCTTTGGCTCGCGCCTCGCCGTGGGCTGCAATCATGCTTGCTACCAAGGATTGTGTATAAGCATGGGTAGCTGGACGCATGGCAAGACGTCCCTGCCATTTAGAGTCTGCCAATGCTTCGTAAGTAGAAAGTTCTTCTGGATTTACCCGGTCCGGATGGTACAGAATGGTACGGACACGCTTAGTCAGGCCAAACCATTGATTTTCAGGGTCACGCATATTATTTGGAATGTTGTCAGTCAGCGCAGCGCTTACCACAGGCGAAAGGAGTCCTTCTTCCGCTGCCAGCCAGAGGTTGCCGGCATCAACTGCCAAGTAAATGTCGGCAGGCGTGAACTTGCCTTCGGCTTTAATCCGTTCGCGCAAAATCGCATCACTGCCGGTAGTAAAGCGGACGACAATACCTGTTTCCTCTGTAAACGCCGCAAACACTTGCTCAACCCCATAGTGGCGGGCGGTGTAGATATTGACAATTCCTTTAGTCTCCTCTGGTCCTGCCATAGAATCAGTTGCTTCATTGCCAATTCGGAAAAAGTAGCTGGCAAATATTCCTAGTGCGAAAGCCAGTATGAGGAAGGCCATGGTAATAAATTTGCTTGTTTTATTCATATTCCCCTCAATTCCGAGAATATTTCTGCTCCAAACAAACCGTTGAGACAGAAAGCTATTCTCAATTAATAGTATTTCTCATTATACTGGCTGATTTTTCTATATGCAAATGGCTGAGATATTGATTTTAGAGAAACAGATAGGTTATTCTCATCTTAGTTTAGTTTTCCTTCATTTATTTGCCGATTATAGATTTTTTTTTTGTGAAGCGGCTATTGAGTAATGTCAAGCGAAAGGCAAAGCTGGTTTCATGCACAATAAAAAAGACGCTATGTTTTTTTGCTTGGGACGCGTCTTTTTTATCCGCTAGGGAACGGCGCCCCGCAGGCGGCATGACGGTTTTTGAGCACCCCGCAAGAATAAGGGGGAATCCCCCCAAAACATCCCCCTTGCATAGGATCGGAGCTACCCTGATGGATATAATTTCCTATGCAATAAAACAAGGAGCAGGGAATCTCCCAAGATTCCCTGCTCCTTAGCGATAGAGATGATTTTAGAGAAAATGGTGCCCGAGGTCAGAGTCGAACTGACATGCCATAAGACAACGGTTTTTGAGACCGCCGCGTCTGCCATTCCGCCACTCGGGCACGGTTCTTAG
>QLUI01000245.1 GCA_018725345.1 Bacillota bacterium
CCGACAAGCTTGTCATCTGGTAGCTCTCAGGTTATAATAGCACAAGGCCGCCGGAAATCGGGGTGGGCAGCAAATAGTATGCTCATAGATGGCAAACCTATCGGTTCCGACTTGTCCAGGTCAAGGGGGTGAAAATGGAACATCTCTGGGCTCCATGGAGAATGGAGTATATTCTGGCAGAAAAGGAGAAGCGATGCATCTTCTGTGAAAAGCCAGGACAGGATACGGATGGGAAGAACTACATTGTGCGTCGGGGAGAGAGAAACTTCTCCATGTTGAACATTTACCCCTATAATCCGGGACATCTGATGGTGGTACCGTATAGGCATGTAGCGAGCCTGGATGAGCTAAGTGACGAAGAGTTGCTGGAACATTTTCGACTGGTGGGTCGGTCTGTTGCCATGCTGACAAAGGTTCTGCGTCCATCCGGCTTCAATATCGGGATAAACCTGGGCAAGGTGGCCGGCGCCGGAGTCGAGGATCACATCCATACTCATATTGTGCCGCGATGGGAGGGCGATACCAACTTCATGCCGGTTATATCCGATGCGAAGGTTGTGCCCGAAGCTCTGGCAGACACCTATGCCCGGCTGGTAGAGGGATTCGGGGGAGAGTCTAGAGTATGGCCGAACCATTACGATGATGGCTGATATAAGTTTCTCAACTTGTCTCACCGCCCCGTGTCAAATCATTTAAGTAGGTAACCCAACTCTAGGTTGTTGTATCATAAAAGTTGTAGCCGTATGGGGTTTTATCTTAGCCTCGATACCTCGCTTTAGTTCAGCCGGATTTAGACCGAGATATACACCTTATAGCAGAGTTGGCTCTTTAAATGTCTGGGAGTGTTTCATGCATTATGCAATAGTCAATAAATCGCCGGCTGGCATTGAATGGATGAAATCAAACGAAGGTGGCCAGAGCTATGGCAGCAGTGGCGGATTAACCCGTCAGCGGTTACCATGCCCAACGGTGAGGCTTTGAGCGAGGTAACCGAGCGTGCCATTCGAGCCTGGCGGAGGATAGTAGGCGCTAACCAGGGCAAGCAAGCAGTAATCGTTACCCATGATGTTATTGTCAAGGTATTAGTAGCACATGTTCTTGGGGCATCGAATAGCATCTACCGCCGGTTTGAGATTACTAGCGCCTCGTTAAGTGTGATACGAGTCGTCAACAACAGTTCTCAACTTGCTATGCTAAATGATACATCGCATCTGGAAGGTTAGGTTTGCCGCCGCTTCGAGCAAGGCCGGTAGAACAACAATTACCATGGGACAGGAGATTAAAATGAAAGCTCAAATTTTGAAGGAGATTTCTCCCATTGAAAATCGACCTCTGGAATTGGTCGAGCTGCCAATTCCGCGGCCAAGGTCAGGAGAAATCCGGGTGAAAATCTCTGCCTGTGGGGTTTGCCACACCGAACTGGATGAAATTGAAGGCAGAGTTCAGCCCAGACTTCCTATAGTTTTGGGCCATGAAATTGTGGGTAAAGTAGAAGGTTTGGGTTCGGAGGTAACTAAATTTAAAATCGGAGATCGAGTCGGAATTGCCTGGATACACTCTACTTGCGGGAAATGCCATTTCTGCCAGGGAGGCAATGAAAACTTATGTCCTGAGTTTCAAGCTACCGGATGTCACGCTAACGGTGGCTATGCCCAATACACCGTGGTCTCCGAAGATTTTGCCTATTTGATTCCGCACCGGTTCACCGATTCTCAGGCAGCTCCTCTTTTGTGTGCCGGAGCAATTGGGTTTCGCGGCTTGAGACTTTCAGGGATTAAGCCCGGGCAAACTTTGGGACTTTTTGGGTTCGGGGCTTCCGCCCACATTGTCCTTCAGGTAGCTAAATATTGGGGTTGTGAAGTTCATGTCTTTACCAGAAGCGAACAGCATCGCAATTTGGCTAAAGAATTAGGCGCCGCTTGGGTAGGTAGAACAGAAGATGACCCTGCTCAACGACTCCAGTGTGTAATCGATTTTACTCCCGCAGGAGAGACAGTGCCTAACGCTTTGAGAGTCCTGGAAAAGGGTGGGAGGCTGGTGATCGCGGTGATTCGAAAGAGAAGTCCTATTCCACCTTTGGACTATGCTCAGTTACTGTGGGATGAAAAGGAAATAAAAAGTGTGGCCAACATCACTAGAAAGGATGCTCAAGATTTTCTTCCCCTGGCTGCTGAAATTCCGATTATCCCTGAGGTTCGAGAATTCGAATTGGAAGAGGCAAATGACGCCCTAGTTTTGCTAAAACAAGGAAAGATCCAGGGGGCCGCAGTTTTGAGGGTGGATTAAACAGGAGGCAAAAACGAAGGTAAGCAACCAACCCAGAGCTGAGTGAGGCCGCCGGTTATTATAGAAATCCAAAAACCGGGATAACTCCTTTGTCCTCTTGGCAGGTTTTCTAAATTCCCTTATGAAACTCCTCATCATCGGTGCGGTGGCCCCTCCCTACCCTGCCATTCTGTTTTGGTGTCCGCAATAGGAATGAGCTTATGCCTTATTCCCCTCTCCTTAGAGCAATTCCTCAACGGGTGAGACTTCTTAACCCAGGGCATGAAGATATCGGTTACTTTTTATGTGATTTAACAAATACCCCTTCGGTTACATTTTAGATGATTTAATTCGCAAACTTGACAAAAAGTTTCTATAGCGGTATAATATGCTCGGAGGTCATCAATTGGCGGGGAAGGATTTCTATCAGATTCTGGGGGTGAATCGGGGTGTCTCTGATAAGGAGATAAAAAAGGCCTACCGCAAGCTCGCCCGAAAGTATCACCCCGATGTCAACCCGGGAGATAAATCAGCCGAGGCCCGGTTCAAGGCAATAAACGAGGCCCACGAGGTGCTCTCTGATCCGGAGAAACGCCGCAAGTATGATCAGTTCGGCGACAAATGGCAATTTGCGGAGCAATTCGCCGGAGCCGGAGCACAGCCCTACGGTGATTTCAGGCAGGGAGGTACCGTTTTTGAGTTTGGCGACCTGGGCGAGGGGGGTCTCGGCGGTATCTTCGAGAGCCTGTTTCGCGACCATACCTTCGATCGCACAACCCATACCCGAGGACGGACTCGCAAAAAACAGGCATTGGAGCAACCAGTTGAGTTGTCCCTCGAGGAGGCCTATTCCGGCACGGTGCGAACGGTGCAAGTAAATGGCCGCCGATTGGAGGTCAGGATTCCCCCGGGGGTCAACGATGGCTCAAGGATACGGGTGGCAGCCGGGGATGGCGAACAGGGCGGGGACATCTACCTGGTGATCTCGGTTAAACCGCACCAGCGCTTCGAGAGAAAGGGGAATCACCTCCACGTTGAAGTGCCCGTTCCCCTGACTGATACCATTCTCGGAGGCGAGATAGAGGTGCCAACACCAAAGGGCAAGCTGGCGCTCAAGATCCCGCCCGAAACACAGAACGGCAAGGTC
>QLUI01000246.1 GCA_018725345.1 Bacillota bacterium
TGGTCATGCTCTGGTCTCTCGTCTATACATTTTTTGTTATATTCTATGTGGAAACGGACAGCTCCGCCAATATAGCAGTAAAAGTTAAAACAAGCCAGAGTTAATCTCAGCTTTGGAAAAGGGATTTTGACTAAGATGTGGAATAGAAAAGCACTACTTATGGTTAAATCATTTTATTCATTGGAGAGAAGAGTTTCTGGCGATGTGTCTGGCAAATGGAGGGAAAATGGTGAAAGAATTGTCTAGTTTGCAGGATGTTCAAGACTTAATGGTAGAGAGTAACCGTCTAGTGCATTCGGCGACACATGAAGAAATTCTTGCCGGTTCCACGACAGATATTTATTTTATTCGTACACTTGAGATTTTAAGGAGTACCGGGAATGGCGAGACAGAGGTGACTGCCGAAATCTTTGCAAGTCAACTCGGTGTATTATGCGGCATAGAGGAAGCAATTCAACTTCTAAAGAGCAAAGACGTAAAGATATGGGCGCTGGCGGAAGGGGAAGAGTTTGAGCAAAAAGAAGTAGTCATGCGGATTCAAGGTCAATATAGCCGATTTGGCATTTATGAGACAACAGTCCTTGGCATGCTGGCCAGCGCCAGCGGTTGGGCTACGGCAGCCCGGCGATGCAAAACGATAGCCGGAGAGAAAAAAGTTTTTTGTTTTGGGGCAAGACATGTCCATCCTGCCGTGGCACCTGTTATGGAGCGTGCGGCTATAGTGGGGGGAGCAGACGGCTGTAGTTGTATTCTTGGCGCCAAGTTAGCAGGTCAAAAACCAATCGGTACTGTGCCACATGCGGCAATGTTGATTGTAGGCGATACTGTTGAGGTTGCGCTAACCTATGATAGCGTGATGCCAAAGGAAGATCCGCGGATTATTTTGGTAGATACTTTTAAAGATGAGGCAGAAGAAACTTTACGTGTCGCCAAGGCCTTAGGTAAAAAGCTGGCGGGAATAAGGTTAGACACACCGCGGGAGCGGGGTGGCGTTACCCCCGGATTGGTGAGGGAAATTCGCACCCGCCTAGACCAGGCAGGCTTTAACCAGGTAAAAATATTCGCTTCAGGTGGTTTAAACGAAGAAAGAATACCTCTTTTAAGTGAAGCAGGTGTAGATGCGTTTGGAGTAGGTAGTTTTATTTCACGTGCGCCGGCCATTGATATGACCTTGGATATTAAAGAGGTGGAAGGCAAACCCATTGCCAAACGTGGTCGTATACCGGGAATTACTGAATCACCCCGTTTAGTAAAGATGTTTTAAAATTTTGGTTTTGGGGGTCGATGTCTTGATACAGGATGCACGGGAAGATTTTTTTCTGCAGCTGTTGGCTGATTACGTGCTTTTAAACGAAATTCTGGCAGGAAATAATACTGAACAGTTCATGCAAAAAATAGGTATTAAATATGGGCTGCGTCTGGAAGACCGCTACCGCTCTGCTTCTGAATATTTCGAAAAATTAACTGTAGAGCAGTTTAGTAATTTGATTTTGCAGTTTACGCAGAGCATCGGTGGAGAATATGTGCTGCAGGCATTTGACAAAGAAAAAGTGGTTATCTACTGTTACAGATGTCCTTTTGGCCATGTGGTGTTAAAGACACCTAGTTTATGCGCGGCGTTGACAGCCCTGTGGGGGGGGATTGCCTCCCGCAATTTCCCTTATAGCAAGGTAAGCAGGGAACATTCCATAGCTAAAGAAGCTGCCAATTGCCAAATAGTGATTTATCTGCAAGAGACGGAGGAGGCTTTGGCTGCGGAGGGGAATGTTTTCGTGGACAGAGATGTTAGCTATGTGCTTACAACTTCTGAGATTGAATTGATGAACAAGGAAGTTCTTGCCGGCAATAATATTTATCATAAATATGTGGCTAGCTTTGAAAGCCTGAAAAGTAAGCATCAGTTCTTGGAAACGGAATATAACCAACTCCGCAATGAAATATTTTCGGATTTAGGGTTGGGTGTGTTGACCGTGAATGAAACAGGTAAAATTACATATATGAATAAAGAGGCCCAGGAATTGCTACCGGTGGGAGAAAATTGGGATATCGGCAGCACAAAAGTCTTTCAATCTCTTTTATATGAGACGTTGACTAAGCAGACGCATTTTAAACAGCATCAGGTTCAAATTCCATTTCCCGGTGGGGTACGGGCGTATTCAGTCAATACTGCGCCTCTTTTTCATGAAGAAGGAGGGCTTAGTGGAGCAGTCTGTGTTTTTCAGGATGAAACAAGTAAAAGGGCATTGGAGAACGAGCTTTTACAGATGGAAAAGTTTTCTCTGGTGGCAGAGTTAGCTGCGGGCATTGCGCACGAAATTCGCAACCCCATTACAACGCTCCGCGGATTTCTGCAGATTTTAAGTAAGGAATTCAGGCATGAGACTAAAGGTGAGGAATACTGTACCATGATGATTGAGGAGATTGACCGTGCTAATAGTATTCTTAAAGAATTTTTACTCCTGGCAAAGCCGACTGTTCCCAAAGTTCGGGAAGTAGATTTGCATGTAGTGTTGGAAGAGATATTTTTATTGATCGAGAGCAAGTCTTTGTTGGAAAATGTGACGATTCGCAAGTGCTACGCGAAAAAGCTGCCTCTTGTCAAGGTCGATCCAGCGCAGATGAAACAAGTTTTTTTGAATTTGGCCACCAACGCTATTCAGGGCATGCCTGAGGGCGGCTGCCTGACTATCTCCACCTCGGAGGAGAACGGAAAAGCGGTGCTTAAGTTTAGTGATACTGGTATCGGGATGGAAGAAAGTCAAATTAAAAAAATATTTGATCCGTTTTTTACTACAAAGGAAGAGGGGACCGGACTTGGTTTGACAGTTTCTTATCGGCTTGTTGAAGCTCATAATGGCAAGCTCTATGCGGAAAGCACTACGGGGAAAGGCTCTGTCTTTACGGTGGAGCTGCCTTTGTTTTGAAATGAGGAATAGAGTCAGCAATTGTTTTCGTTGTGTAGATTTTTTCTGCACGCCAGGTGTGATGTAGCAGGGAGGCTGTAACCAAACACAGCCACAATGTGTCTCAGAGTAACACTTGAGGCACATTTTTGTGTGGGTAATCTAGCCTCGCCTAGATATTCAGCTCGCACGTTCTCGCAGCTGCGAACCGTAATTATCGCTGACATGCCAAAACCTCTGGGTGTACTGCAAATCCACCGTTACCATGTTTTAACGCTATGAATTCCAGTTCGCCTAATACTGTTGTCATTTGACGCCGCAAAAAATATGGTTCTTTTCAGGAGGTTGGCCTGCCCGGATTGTTTCCGTAGAAGGAATTGGCAGATGCACAGCGAATTTATAATGCGTTTGCAAAGTGAACT
>QLUI01000247.1 GCA_018725345.1 Bacillota bacterium
GGCGGAAAGCGCGAGGTATGGCAATCACTGAAACGTATGCGAGAAGAGACGAAAGTCACCATACTCCACAAATTCCATCTTCACCCCCCTGGCAGGTATACTGCCAACGAAAAATTAGGTTCCTCACTGGGGGGCGCGGAGGCTGAGATTTATTCCCGAATCTGGCAAACCCCTCGAAATGGAACACCCGTTGAATTAGGGAAACACTTTCCTGGATTCGTGAACACAGATTCATTCACCTTCACCCTGCAGGTGAAGCAAAATTTGACTTCACGGATTCAGGAAATTGTCATAAGGGCATCTCTACTAGATGCATCCGCGCTTGCTCTTGCGGTTCGTAAAACACCTCGCCTCTGTCCACAAAACCTTCTGCCAGGAACCACCACAGGGGGCCGTTTGGAAATACAACATCTTCTGACGCTATTGCCAAAAGGCTTTTAAAATCTCGTCCTCTTAAGTGCTCCGTCAATGCTTGTAACGGATAGCTCTTGTAATCCTTGTTTTCGTCGGATAAGAAGACACAGGTGAGAAAAGCCACCCTCTCTGCCTTGCCCGGTATAGGATACGGGATTAAATCTGATGGCAAAAACTCTGCACCACCTACACATTTTTTCCTATAGAAATGGAGGAAACCAAGGTGCTCACTTTGTGCTCTTGCCAACATCATGATAACCCAATTTCTCTTTTCATTACACAAATGTTTTTGGTCAGTGCCGAAGCAGGGAACGCAACTCCCCTCTACGGTTTCCGCTGTTATAGGAACCAATTTGCCCTTCACTGTATTTGTGCTTTGATTAACAATATATGGTTGTCTCTTCACGTCTACACCTTGTAACAACTTCAACAGGTCCGTCTCAGAGAACGGACCATTCCATCGTATAGTGTCATTAACCAATAGCAGTGTTGGCGAGTAGATATTATGTTGCGAACAAATGTCTTCTCGGTTACTAATATCATATATCAAAGCTGAAGCACCTGTTGATTTTGACACTCTCTGTATAAGGTTGATCAGATGGGAGTTATGGGGGCACTGGACCCCGAAATGGAAAAACTTTAGATTGCTCATTTCGCACCTCTCATAATAGCGAGTTTGCAATAATTTCGCCCAGCGGTTTGCGTGTTTGCGAAGTACCGAAGGTGTTTGGGTGAACCCGCAGGGCGGACCGCGAACACGCTGTTAGCCGAAGTTGTTTTACTTTTGCGACACCAAACCTCTCTCACTATGTTTGCACTTTTCAAACAGAATTAGGTTTTAGTAAAGCATAGACCTCAGTTGGAGTGGCTCCAGCCGAAAACTGCTGGTAAATCCAGCTCAGCAAGTTGTGTTGGTGCATGTCCTGGATAGCTCGGCGGGCATCACCCCAGGTCACGTGGCTGTCCATCCCAGCTTGCATCTGGGCACGCTGTTCATCCAGAAACACCGAGACGCAAGCGATCAGCGTCCAGAAGCGCAGGATGGCCCTGTCACTGGGGACTTGATAATGATCGCTGTCCAGCAGGTCCTTGTTGTCTTCGAACATCACCTCAATACCCCAGCGGATAGCCAGCAGATTGACCATTGCCGGAGCATCAGTGTCTAGCAGGGTAGTGCCCCAGTAGCGAACCTGCTCCGGCGGCTGATCCAGGGACTCTCGGGTAATGAGCACCTGGCAAGGCCCAAGTTTGCGTATCTTGGTGCGCACGATGTGGGCATAGATTACTCGCCCACCCTGCTGCGAGGGCCAGACCACCGGTTCAAAGTCATCCTGGCTCAGGCAAGCGGCGTATTTGGTTAAACCCACCCAGCGGCGTACACCATTAGCTTCGATGATCTGCATCTTGCGATTGCTCTTCAGCCCACCGCTGACATTCCAGCCTCGCTCTCGGGCAGCTTTCCGCACTCGCTTGCAGTGGTACCAGGCATCAACGAGCACATGGGTGTGGGTTCCTTCCACTCGCTGGAAGGTCGGATTTGCTTTACCGCCATGTCGATCTTGCTTTGGAAGGGCACCCTTTCCGCTTCACAGGTGGCCTTCTGGCGATACATCTGTGGCACCAAAGGGCAGCGTCGCCCTAACAGTTGATAGAACCCGCTGAACAAACTATGCCCTTTCACCCGCTGCTTCTGGGTCGTCGAATGATGCAGGCCCAGTCCCTTCATCTTCCGCCCTTTGGGCTTCTCATGGGTCGAATCGTCTATGATCAGGAAACCTGTTACTGCAGTTGCCCTGGGACGACCTCGACGCTTTTGCTGTTCTGCCTGCTGCCGGGCATGCTCAGCCTGGACCAGGGGCGCCGTTTGCTCCCGAAATCGAGCCTGCCACATGGCTGCCAGATTACTCTCCGACCAAGGCCACCTGGATAGAAGGCGGGACAAGCCGGATAAGCTTACCCGCACTGCAACCCGGCGCAACAGTCCGCTGAGAGTGCAGCGCTCTTGACACTCCAGCAATCCTATGAGTACGGTTACGAAGTACTTCAACTGGCGCTGGCTAAAGCAGCCGCCAAAGCTCTCGGCAAACTTGCGCAAAGACTCGGACAGGCATATAATCGGTGTGGGCATGGCTCACCTCTGGATTCTCGGTACATTTGTTGATATATACCATTATCCACGAAGTGGGTCGTGCCCTCAAGTTCACCTTTAAAGTGCAAAGATAGTCTCTGGTACTATCATTATATACATCCGCAAGAAATTTATCTGCTTCTGCCTCACTCATTGATGCAACTTCACCAGTTAATCTCCTTATCTCAGGATCATTTGACCATTTACGAATACAAATTAAATCCTTTTTTTCTAAAGGCCTCAAGTAGACACGCTTACCGATTAAAATCCTTGATTTTATCATTTTTTTCATCAATTTTCATTATATCCAGCCTTCCTTTTCCTCATTCGAGGACAGCAGTCCAGAAGGTCGATTGCGTATAACGTTTTGCGGATAAAAGAAGTTGCCGAAGGCAATTTGGGCGAAGCGTAGCGAAGCCTTTGGGAAACATTGGTGTCTGGTGTTCGTTGCCTATTCGTTCTTGCATCTGGATTGTCTTCCTCTGTCACCACAAAAAGGGAACTTGCCCGTCAAAACCATTGGGGAAGCGTGTCGCCAGCAATCACAAGCACTCATTCAAGCGTTGATCCTGCATGCCCACGAGAGACTCCAACAAGGGCAGAATGTCCAAGATGTATTTGCCACACTGTTTGCCAAGCAAGGGGTATTCATGGCTACATGACGCTTCACCTGCCATCCGCCAAAACACAACAGTCGAGTTATAAGGGGAGCTAGAATGAAGTTCGTCACCGTTCGGGACCTGCGGCTCAAACCGGGCGAAATCTGGAAGCGCCTGGAGATGG
>QLUI01000248.1 GCA_018725345.1 Bacillota bacterium
TGACCCTTCCTTCCTCCGCTCGCATAAACGCTGCCAGGTCAGATAGCGTCACCAACCCGTGCTCCGCGGCAAATTCAGGCCAGACAACCAGCGCATAGGTGTTGTTGTTCCATATCGGATCCAGCCAGATGAACCCTCTTCCTTTATCTTCTTCCTTCACCAGGCGGTAAAGCTCGTTATTATCGGTCCCTGGTTCAAGCTCGCGACGGAAGTGCATCACCCAGGCTGTCCCGGTATATTCGGCGATAATATCAATATCGCCGGCTTCCATCCCTCCCCGGAGGGCCGCGGTAGAGAGACCGCTTACCAGTGTGACCTCGAAGCCGCGATCCTCCAGTATCTGCTTCATTAGCTCGCCCACGATGAACTGCTCGGTGAAGCCCTTGCTCCCCACAGTCACTCTCTTAACCGGCTCCGGAGCAGGGCACCCCATCGCCACCACTATTAGGGAAAAGCTCAAAAGGGCCACCACTACCATGGTGCTTAGTTTACGCATTGTCTTACCTCCTCGTATATTTGGTCTCCGCCTCTGGATATTAGGATCATTTGAGTTTTATCTCGTCTCCCACCTCCTTTCAAGAAATTTCAGCCTTGACTCTGAGTCCTCGCGGGGTCATCCATCGCTCTATGCGTTCCAGGATAAAACCCATGGTGATGGCCATAGCTGCTGCGGGCGCTCCTCCCTGCAGTATAATCAATGGCTCACCAACGAACACACCGACCAGTATAATCTCACCCAACCCCCCGCCGGCAACGAGTGCCGCCAGGGTTGCCGACCCCACGAGCACAACCGTCGAGACCCTGATCCCGGTCATTATTACCGGCAGCGCCAGGGGGAGTTCTATCTTTCGAACGATTTGTCCTCTGGTCATTCCCATTCCCCGGGCGGCTTCGATAATTGCCGGATTGATATCGTTTATGGCGGCGTAGGAATTGCGCAGGATGGGGAGCACCCCCCAGATAATTAAGGCCACCATCGCCGGCCGAAAGCCCAGGCCTATAAGGGGGACCATAATGGCTACTATGGCCATGCTGGGTACGGACTGCCCGGCACTCGCTCCACCGATTATCGGGATCGCTAGTTTCTTAAAACCCGGCCGGGTGACCAGGACTCCCAGAGGCACACCGATGGCGATGGCTATGATTTCCGCTACGAACACCAATTGCAGGTGACGCTGGGCATGCTTCGCCATTCCCTCCCAGGTGAAAGGGAACATGATTCCTACCCTGTCCATGCTGGTGACCCAAACGGTAAGCCCGATACAGAGCGCTATGAGAGAAACCAGGACAACCTGACGCCTCATTCGGATTCTCCTCTTTGAGCAGTCTCACTTAATGCCTTCCGGATGGCGTCGAAGGATAGCATTCCCTCCAGTCGGTTATCCTCATTGACTATGGCCAGGTTGTTTAGTCTGGTGCTCAGCATGATGGAGAGCGCTTCATTGAGGACTGTATCTACTGTGGCAACGTCGCTGGAGGGTTTCATGATCTCACTGACCATCTTTCCCTTTTCCAGATCTGCCCACTCGACCCATCCCAGGAACTTTCTCCCCTCCCCCACTACCACCATCTGATTGATTCCCTCGCGCTTCATCCGCTGTCGAGCTGCTTGGGCCGTCTCGTCTGTTTTCACGGTGGGTGGGAAACCCCACATAAACTCCTTCACGCGGATCAACTGCAATCCTTTGAGGGCTCGATCGGCGCCGACGAACTTTTCCACAAACCCATTCTTTGGCCTGTAAAGCAGATTGGCAGGGGTGTCGTATTGCACTAACTCCCCCTCATTCATCAAGGCTATCTTATCCCCCATCTTGATGGCCTCATGAATATCATGGGTCACAAAGACAACGGTCTTTTTTATCTCTCGCTGTATTTTGAGGAATTCGTCCTGCAATCTCGCCCTGGTTATGGGATCAATGGCACCAAAAGGCTCATCCATCAGCAGTATCGGGGGGTCGGCGCCTAAGGCTCGGGCGACACCCACCCGCTGACGCTGACCACCGGAAAGTTCGCTGGGATACTTATCTATGAACTCCCCCGAGCCCATTCCTACGAGTTCCAGGAGTGTCTCTACTCTCTTAGCCCGCTCGGCCTTCGTCCAGCCTTTAAGCACCGGAACTGTCTCTATGTTCTGCCTTACAGTCATATGCGGGAAGAGCCCAATGTCCTGAATGGCATAGCCTATATTTCTTCGCAGCTCATCTTCATCTATCTTGGTGTTGTCCACCCCGTCAATATATATCTTTCCTGCGGTAATATGGATAAGGAGGTTGATCATTTTCATGGTAGTGGTCTTACCGCATCCTGAAGGACCTAACAATACACAGATTTCTCCCTTCTCAACCTCGAAGCTTGCCTCTCTTACCGCTTCCGTCCCACCAGGATAGACCTTGGTCACCCTATCCAGCTTAATCATTATCTCACATCTCCTTCAACCCTTTGGGGGTTACCCAACGCTGCACTCGCGAGAGGAAAATATCGGTCAGCAGACCCAGAATAGCAACAGATACGCCCCCCGCGATGATCAAGTCCATCCTGGCGCCTCTTATGCCCCACCATATAGCTTGTCCAAGCCCCCCGAAACCGATCACAGCGGCAATGGTCGCAATGGCGATGGTCATTACGATGGCAGTTCTTAGTCCAGCCATAATGACGGGAACCGACAGAGGGAGCTTAACCCTGAACAGGAGTTGTCTTTCGCTCATGCCCATCCCCTTCCCGGCCTCGATCATCGCCGGATCAACCTGTCGAATTGCGACGTAGGTATTGCGCAGTATCGGCAGCTGGGCATAGATAATCAGAGCAATGACCGCCGGGGTAAAACCAATGCTCGGTAATCCGATAGCAGCAAGAATGAACATCAAGAAACCAAAGATGGCCAGACTGGGGATGGTCATAGTTATCTCCGCCAGGTAAAGCACAGCATCTGCTATCTGCTCCTTACCCTTATCAGTGATATAGATTCCCAGAGGCACACCGAGAATAACTGCTATGCTACAGGCGATAAAAGTTACCCAGAGGTGCTCAAGTGTCCACTCGACCATCTGTTCCGGGTTTCGGATTACAAATTGCCAGGCTTCTATCATGTGACCGTTCCCCTTTTTGGTAATTAGTGATCGGTGATTGGTGACTGCTGGTACCCCCTAATTACCAATTACTAATCACTAATCACTTCCTACTCCTCCCGACTCCCGATCCACAATTCCCGCTATCTCCAGGAGCACCCGCTGTCTCACCTCGGCGGGCAGGCGGTTGTTACGTTTGCTCATGATCTCCGCC
>QLUI01000249.1 GCA_018725345.1 Bacillota bacterium
GCAAGAGACATAATGGTCCTGATACTTGACGCCTACTTCAGGATAGATATCTCTCGTATGACCTCAGAGGAAATGGATGAAGTAGGAAGGCTAATAGGCTACGACGGACAGGAGAAAGTGCTCCGACTCTTTGAGCATTATGCCCACAAGAAAGGGTTTGAAATGCCAGAACCACCTGAACCACCTGCTCCCCTTCCTGTTGAGCCCGAGCCTTACTGGTGGGAGATAGCGGATCCTGAGGCAGAAATAGAGGGGATCATGAAGCAGGTGGCCGAGGCGAAGGGAATGTCTCCTGATGAGGTAAGGGGAAGGTTTGGCGAATTATTCCCCGGTGTGGATCTGTGGAACATGACCTTCTACGAATTTAGCAAGTTCCTTAACAGCCTCCCTCGACCCGCTCGCAGACCGCTGAGTTTCGACGATCTGAAGCGCAATCCTCGGATTATTGCGCTATTCGGGAGGGTTCCTGCCTTCTCCACCGAGCAGGAATTAGAAGAATTTAACCAGAAGTTGGAAAAGGTGCTGTCGGACGTAGCTCCGTTATTGCGGCAACTTTGCCGCTACGAATTTCCCCTTGGGGCTCTTGTAGCTTCCCAAGGAGCGATTAGTGTAGCAGTACGGAGCGATCATCTCCCGAGAGCAGAAGAAGTCTATGAGATGATAGCCAAGAAGGCAGAGAGCCTCTTTGGAATCCAGAATGTACCAGTAACATTTTCCAATGCCGTGGGTGGTGGCCCGCAAGGACCCCCGTCTAGCCCTACCTCTACTGGTTGGGCGCCGCCGTGGAACGAACCCTTCCCTGAGATACCGGGTGCAGTCAAAGTTACACCCGCTGATGACCCCGCGAGGTACACAACAGCAAGTTTTGCCGTTCAGCGGTTCAGGTGGTATTGGCCCTGGGACCCGGACGAGGATTACATCATAACCGGCCACAAAGGGCCGAGCGAAACGATAACCCCGGTCAATATGCGTATAAATCAGCCAACCCCGGGATATGAAGCTGGGCGGGTAAGCGATAACGTAGGCACGCATACTTATGCGGATGCTGCGCGCGTCGGAATTTCCGATGCGAGGGTGCGTCCCTACATACTCATCGGCGGCACTCCAAGTCAACCGGCTCTGCGTCCAGTGTTTGCCTCGGGAGATCCCGCACTAGGAGAGAGCATCTGGATAAGTGCAGGGAGAACTGGCCTAACGTTCTCAGTGAACGTGCTGCGGCGTCACACGTTCAAGAACTGGGGTCCCTGGGTGGAGCTTAAGAATCAATTTTTGGTGAGGCCGGTGGGGGACATCTGGGCAATAGGCGGAGACTCCGGCAGTCCGTATTGGCACCCAGTATGGGATCCAGTAAAAGGAATCCACGGTGCAAAGATACACGGACTTCATGTGGGCTGGGAGTGGGTCCATGGTCGGGAGAGTACATGATCTTTTCACCAGTATCAGGCCTAGAACGCGAGTTTCCGGGCTGGAGAGTGTGGGTGAGGGAATAAAGGGTCATCTGTGTGGATATTGCACCGGCTCTTGCAAGACACTATAATTTACACGTCGGCGGTATCACGTCACAGATTAAGCCGGCGGAGGTTACCAGTTGCAAGATGAACAGAACCTTGTCCACCGGGCGCAGCAGGGAGACCAGGAAGCCTTGGCACAACTTTATGAGAGCCATTTTGACAATATCTATCGCTACGTAGCGCTGAGGGTAGGGAACAGGATAGAGGCAGAGGATATTACCCAGGAGGTCTTTTTGAAGGCGGTTAGGTCAATTCACACCTTCAAATGGAAGGGCATACCCTTCTCCGCGTGGTTATTCCGCATCGCCAAGAACGAGGTAATTGACTCTTTGAGAAAGAGAGGCAGGCATCCGACAGTTCCTCTCAGCGAGTTGCCGGCAATCGCCGTAAGCAGCGCCGGTAACCCCTGTCCGGTGGCAGAAGGCGAACTGGATATTGAGCAACTTACAGCAGCCATCAGGCGATTGACGCAGGCACAACAGGAGGTGATTTCTCTTCGTTTTTCCGCCGAGCTATCTATTGCGGAGGTGGCAAGTCTCATGGGCAAGCGTCAAGGGGCAGTGAAAGCACTGCAGCACAGTGCCATCCTCGCCTTGCGCCGAGTACTATCAAAGGGAGGGGATAATGAGAAAGGATAGAGAGTTCAATAACATCCTTGAAGAATGCCTGGAGCGGTTACTGAGAAATGACGAGACCGTAGAGCAATGTCTTCAGCGCCATCCGGAGCAGTCAAGCGAGCTTGAACCGTTACTGAAGACGGCCCTGGATGTAAGAAAGGCCTCAGCGGTCCAGCCTTCAGCGGAGTTCAAAGCCAGGGCGAGATACCAGTTTCACCTGGCACTTGCAGAATTGAAGCCCAAAAGAAGGCCTTGGGGGTGGGAGTGGCGGCCGCGATGGCTAACAGCGGCGGCTATAATCCTGGTCGTGCTGCTTGCCGGCAGCGGCATGGGGATAGCAGCTTATCACAGCATGCCGGGAGAGCTTCTTCATCCGGTGAGGTTGACCGCTGAGGAAATCTGGCTGGCACGAACCCCTCCCGGCATAGCCAGGGCGAAGATTCACGCCGAACTGGCGGCAAGGAGGGTGGCAGAGATAGTTTACCTGACAGAGGGGGAAGACAGATCGGCCAAAATCGAACAGGTGGCTCAGCGACTGTATTATCACCTGGCGACCATAGAAAGCCTGGCTGCCGCTGAAATGGTGATGGCGATGACACATGTAGTGGAGGAGGTGACGCCTCTATCTACCCTGGATGCCGCAGTACCAGAAGCACTAGCAGGTGAAGAGGACATCGGTGAAATAGGACCGGCGGGCCCACAAGGGCTGGCAGGGCTGCCAGGGGTAATAACTTTGACCGGAGTGGGAGCACAGGATGCGAGGTGGATTGAGTTCAGAGCAACCCTCAAGCAGCAGGAGGCTGCTCA
Source organism: Bacillota bacterium (assembly GCA_018725345.1). Classification (GTDB taxonomy): domain Bacteria; phylum Bacillota; class Dethiobacteria; order Dethiobacterales; family Dethiobacteraceae; genus GPS1B09. Next base: position 2,936 of record QLUI01000249.1, read on the forward strand.
CCTGGCTGACTTGCACAATCTACTGCCGGTCGTCCCAGAATCGGCGAGGGCCGCTCTGCTTACGGCGATCGCCGTAGCCGAGGCTGGTTATGAGCGGGCGATTGAGGCTCTAGAACGAGATCGGGAACCCTAAAAGTCCCAGCGGGTGAGCAGAACCGGTCGTTCCAGACATCTTATATTTAGAGGGCAAAAATATTAAGGGTTGGCGCGGTCTTGATGGGAGGAGGCGATGGTTATGTGAAAACGAAACTATAACTGGGAGTTCGTCCACTCTCGCAAAAAAGTGGATAAATATAAGAAACGGAGGGTAACAAAAATCAAA
>QLUI01000025.1 GCA_018725345.1 Bacillota bacterium
TTTGAATACTATCGACAGGTTACAGCGTAAACTGAGGAACCGCCGTGTACCGAACGGTATGCACGGTGGTGTGGGAGGTCGGCTATTCAAATAATGGGTAGCCTCCTACCCGATTTGCAAAGACACCTTCCCAGAATTTCTTCTTAAATTCAGCTGTAAAATGCACGATGCTGGGAGATACACCTAAAACATATGAGCTTGCACGTAGATGGTTCATTTCCTCTTCGGTAAATTTTTTACTAGCCATGTGTAATCCTCCAATTCATCTAATGATAATTCTAATACCTATCTGAATTGGAGTCAAAACTCTTATGTCCGAAGATAAGGGTTTCAAAAACTTGATTGTCTAAAACCAAGGATTTTGAAAAACATATCTGTCCGAAACTAAGGGGTTTTGAAAACTGCTGCTGTCTAATCTATAGGGTACATTTTATTCTGTTGGTTTTTTGCTAATTACTATATGGTTTTTTCAATGTTCAGGTTTGATTTATGCTGGGAAAGTTGAGTAAATAATTAAGCATCTTTTCATCTTTAGGAGGTTGCAGGTGAATTTCTTTTCACTTATTGCACCGTTTTACGACTGCTTCATGGCGGCGCTACACAAAAAACAGGGCAAAGTCCTGCTTGCCAGGCTGGCACCCTTGAGCCACCGTAAAGTTCTGGACTTAGGGGGTGGCACAGGAAAGCTTGCTAACCAGCTAGAAAAGGCCGGCGCCAATGTCTGGCTTCTAGACTCTTCCACCGCTATGCTAAAGCGGACCCGCCGCTTATTGCCGAGTAACCGTGCCGTTTTGGGCGATGCGGCTTCTCTCCCTTTTGCGGAAAACAGTTTTGACGTAGTGATGATTGTAGATGCCCTCCATCATTTCCGTAAACAAGAAATCGTACTTGAGGAAGCATTACGCGTCTTAAGACCTGGCGGTACGCTGGCTATTCTGGATTTTAACCGGAAGAACGCCGCTGTAAAGGTTCTGTCAATCCTTGAGCAAGTAATGTTGGAGCCGGCGCTGATGCTAACAGCCGAGCAACTGGAGAAACTCCTCGCACAAATAGGCTTCATTAAAATAGAGACGGAGATAATCTCTGCGTATCAGTATCTGAGCTTAAGCACCAAACCGTGAAACAAAAAACAGAGAGACTGAGAAAGAATGATTAGCGATTCTGTTGCTTTGTATAGTTCAAGAGCCCGCCGGCCAGGATAATGGCAATCTGTCGCTTTGTTAGGCCATGCAGAACTGAGCTTGCTTCGCCGCTACCAAGATTAATTACAGTAAGGACATCACACTGCCACAGCTGAGCAGCTACAGCCTTTATCTCTAAAATGTCTCCTTCGTTGATTTTAGCATAATCATCTTCCTCCCGAAAGATGAGCGGCAAAATACCAAAATTGATTAGATTAGCACGGTGAATGCGAGCAAAGGATTTGGCAAGTACCGCCTTAACGCCTAGATACATTGGTGCCAAAGCAGCGTGTTCACGGCTGGAGCCCTGACCGTAGTTATGACCGCCCAAAACAATGCCGCTGCCGGCAGCTTTAGCCCGTTCGGAAAATCCGGGGTCAAGAGCAGAAAAGACATACCGGCTAATGGCGGGGATATTGGAACGCAGAGGCAAAACTTTTGCGCCCGCCGGCATAATATGGTCAGTAGTAATATTGTCTACCACTTTAAGAAGTACGCTTGCAGTTAAATTTTCGGGCAGCGCCGTATTGACAGGCAGCGGCTTGATGTTAGGACCGCGCACCACTGCCACGGTAGTGGGATCCTCGGCAGGCGGAATGATCAAACTGTCGTCCAGCAGAAATTTTTCCGGCTGCTCAATCTGCCGGTAATCGCCCAGTTGACGCGGGTCAACCAGCTTGCCTGCCAAAGCGGCGGCAGCGGCCGATTCCGGACTAACCAGATAGACTCCGGCATCGGCAGTTCCGGAACGTCCGGGGAAGTTGCGGTTAAAAGTGCGGACAGACACTGCCGCAGACGGCGGTGCTTGACCCATGCCGATGCAAGGACCGCAGCTTGCCTCCAAAATGCGAGCGCCGGCGGCAATCAAATCGGCCAAAGCGCCGTTGACGGCAAGCATTGCAAATACTTGCCTGGACCCAGGGGAAATTACCAAGCTCACCTCATTATGCACTTTTTTCCCGCGCAGGATATTTGCCACCTGCATTAAATCGGCATAAGATGAGTTGGTGCAGCTGCCGATGGCAACTTGATCGACCTTCACTTCCCCCAGCTCTTTAATCTTCTTTACCGCATCCGGACTGTGTGGGGTGGCGGCAAGCGGTTCCAAACTGTCTAAATCAAGCACAATTTCTTCATCGTAGACGGCGTTAGTCTCAGGCAATAATTCCACCCACTGCTCTTCCCGACCCTGCGCCGCCAGAAATGTCCTTGTCACCTCGTCACTTGGGAAAACCGAAGAGGTGGCACCAAGCTCCGCCCCCATATTGGCAATAGTGGCTCGCTCAGGCACGGATAGACTTGCCACACCGGAACCGCCATATTCAATCACTTTACCAACACCACCTTTGACACTCAAGCACCGCAAAACTTCCAAAACTAGATCTTTTGCGGAAACCCAGGGCCGAAGCCGATTAACAAGTTCGACCTTTAACACTTGCGGCATTGTGAGGTAGAAGGGACCGCCTCCCATGGCCACAGCTACGTCCAAACCGCCTGCGCCTATAGCAAGCATGCCAAGACCGCCTCCTGTGGGGGTATGGCTGTCAGAGCCAAGCAATGTCTTGCCCGGAACGCCAAATCGCTCCAGGTGAATCTGGTGGCAGATGCCATTGCCCGGACGAGAGAAATAGACGCCGTGCTTAGCTGCTACCGTCTGGAGAAAACGATGGTCATCTGCATTCTCAAAGCCTGTCTGCAGAGTGTTGTGGTCAATATAGGAAACCGACAGCTCGGTACGCACCCGTGGTACGCCGATGGCTTCAAACTGCAAGTAAGCCATCGTGCCGGTGGCGTCCTGTGTCAATGTCTGGTCAATTTTAATCGCAATTTCACTCCCGGCAGTCATTTCCCCGGCTACCAGATGCGCGGCTATAATTTTGCGCGTTAAATTTTGTCGCACATTTCATTCCTCCTGTCCGTCATTCACTAGAATCTATCATGAAAACAGTTTTTTTGTCAATGAAAGCACAGGATTTTTGAGAGCAGGATTCCGGCTAGCAGAAAGAGAAAATATACCAAGGAAGAAGGAAAGCGGGCGGAATGAGAGAAAAGAAGCGGAGCAGGAGCAGTTCAGAATGAAAAGAAAACTAAAACATTAAAGAAAGAGGGATCGGTTTGTCAATTGAAAAGGAGCAAGTCAGCGCAGAGATTATTTTACCGGAGAATACAGTTGTAGTCACCAACGCAAACCGCAGCCTCCTAGAAATAAGCAAAGATGTGGCGCATCATTATCGCTCTACCATCGTGGCTGCTCTCGTCAATGGAAAAATAAGGAATCTGGAAACAGTTGTAAGTTCACCCTCGGTAATAAGCTTTCTCGACCTGACGACTAAAGAAGGAGCGCGGATTTACCAGCGCAGCCTAACGCTGCTCTTAATTTATGCCACACAGTTGCTCTTCCCTAAGGCTCAACTTAAAGTTGAGCACTCCCTAGGCAAGGCACTTTACTGCGAAATCAAGAAGACTCCCGAACTTTCAGCCGAAGATGTGGCGGAGCTAGAGAAGAAGATGTGGGAGCTGATCAATCAAGATTTACCGATTGAGGAAAAAAAGCTGCCCATCAGTGAAGCAATGAGCTTCTTTGAACGCGAGGGCTTTCACGACAAAGTTCTTCTCTATAAACGTTGGCCTAAAGCAGAAATGACTGTCTATAACCTAGGGGATTTGACGGCTTCGCTCCATGGCTATATGATTCCCCGTTTGGGAATGTTACACCTTTTTAGTCTGCAGTATCATGCGCCCGGCCTCATTCTCCGTTTTCCCGATGAATCAGATCCGTTTTCCATTCCAAAATTCACCCGGCAGAACAAACTCTTTGAAATTTTTCGCGAGTCGGAGCAGTGGAGCCGTGTGCTGGGCTTTGATACCGTGGGAGCGCTAAACGACCTGATTGAAGGCGGCCAGGGTACAGATATTATCCGTATAGCTGAAGCGCTCCATGAGAAAAAAATTGCCCAAATTGCGGACAAAATCACATCAGGCGAACATGAAATCTCCGTCATTCTTATTGCCGGACCATCTTCATCAGGCAAAACCACATTTGCTCAGCGCCTGCGTACGCAGCTTCTGGTTAACGGTATCCGCCCGCTCCCCATTTCCCTCGATGACTATTTTGTAGACCGCGAACATACACCGCTCGACGAATCAAATAACCCGGACTTCGAACATATTGAAGCGATTGACTTGGAGCTGTTTAACCAGCACCTGCTCCGGCTGATTAACGGCGAGGAAGTAGCCTTACCCACTTTTAACTTTAGCACCGGCTTAAGGGAATATAATGGCCACAAACTCAAACTAAAAAATGGTCAGCCCCTGATTATCGAAGGCATCCACGGCCTCAATGAGCAACTTGCTCAGTCCATCCCTCGCCGACAAAAATTTAAGATCTACGTTTCCGCGCTGACTGCCCTCAACGTAGACTACCACACCCGCATCCATACCACCGATACTCGTCTGTTGCGTCGCATTGTCCGCGACAATCAGTTTCGCGGCATAGATGCATTAAGCACTATCCGCCGCTGGCCCTCGGTACGCCGGGGCGAAGAACGGAACATCTTTCAGATACAGGAAGAAGCAGACATTATGTTTAACTCGGCACTTGTCTATGAACTTGCCGTCTTAAAGACATTTGCCCAGCCTCTGCTTGAGAAAATCACCCTGACGGATCCGGAATATATAGATGCTAAACGTCTTCTCCTTTTCATCTCCGGGTTTGTTTCCCTAGGTGCCCATCGCATCCCCACCAACTCCATCCTGCGAGAGTTTATCGGAGAGTCGTGTTTTTTCCACATCTAGACGCGCTCTAGCCTCTCCTTTACAACAAAAATATTTTTACCGATTGACATACCTAACAATAATCTTTACCCTTAATGTAAAGACGAATTTGGGAGTGATAGCTATGGATTTAGGAAAATTTACAGAGAAGGCCCAGGCGGCTCTTGGCGAAGCACAAAATTTGGCTGTGCGCCAGAGTCACCAAGCTATCGACGCAGAACATCTCCTCCTTGCCCTGCTCAGACAGGAAAACGGACTTGTGCCGCGCCTGTTCGTTAAAGCAGGTGCTAATCCCGAGCTTCTCATGGCTCAAACAGAACAGGCACTAGCTAAGCTGCCGGCAGTGACAGGTGCCGCTTCCTCGGCCTATATTACTCAACGGCTAAATCAATTATTGCTCCGCGCTCAAGATGAGGCAAAACGCCTCAAAGATGAGTATGTCAGCGTTGAGCACTTGGCGTTGGCCATCTTTGACGATCCCGGCACAAGCAGACTTCTAACTAATGCCAAGTTGACCCGTGCCGCGTTTTTAGCGGCTATGAACGATGTCCGCGGAAACCAGCGAGTAACAAGTGCCAATCCGGAAGACACATACGAGGCACTCGAGAAGTACGGCCGTGATCTGACGGAAATGGCGCGACAAAACAAGCTTGACCCGGTTATCGGCCGCGACATGGAGATTCGTCGGGTGATTCAGGTGCTATCAAGGCGCACAAAAAACAATCCCGTGCTAATCGGTGAGCCAGGTGTAGGCAAAACGGCTATTGCGGAAGGTCTGGCGCGGCGAATTGTGGCCGGCGATGTTCCTGAGAGCTTAAAGAATCGCAAAATTGTGGCTCTCGATATGGGTTCCCTTCTGGCAGGCGCAAAATTCCGCGGCGAGTTTGAAGAGCGCCTTAAAGCCGTTCTCCAGGAAGTGACAAAATCTGCCGGGCGGATTATTCTTTTTATTGATGAACTGCATACTGTAGTAGGTGCCGGCAAAGCTGAAGGCTCAATGGATGCCGGCAACATGTTAAAACCGTTGCTGGCTCGGGGTGAGCTGCACTGTATTGGCGCGACCACTATGGACGAATACAGAAAATATATTGAAAAAGACGCGGCGCTGGAGCGGCGCTTTCAACCGGTGCTGGTGGATGAGCCTACGGCAGAAAATACAATCTCCATCCTCCGTGGCTTGCGGGAGCGATACGAGCTACACCACGGTGTGCGGATTCAAGATGCTGCGCTGGTATCGGCCGCCATCCTGAGCGACCGCTACATTTCCGACCGCTTTTTGCCTGACAAAGCTATCGACCTGATTGACGAAGCTGCCGCCAAACTTCGCACCGAAATGGAAAGCATGCCGGAGGAACTGGAGACGCTGGAACGCAGATTGATGCAACTTGAAATCGAACGGGAAGCGCTACGCAAGGAAAAAGACCAAGCCTCCCAGAGCAGGCTCCAAGCCTTGGAAAAAGAATTGGCTGAGATTCGAACGGAGCGAGATGCTCTCCGCGCCCAGTGGGAAGCAGAAAAAAACACCGTTGGCGGACTTAGCTTGCTACGCGAAGAACTGGAAAAAACCCGCCTTGAAATGGAGCAGGCCCAACGAAATTACGATCTAAACAAAGTGGCGGAATACCAATACGGCAAAATCCCCGCTCTGGAGCAAAAATTAAGAGCAGCGGAAGAGCTACTTGGCGGCGAAGCTAAACTAATCAAAGAAGAAGTAACCCCGGAGGAAGTGGCTGAGGTGGTTTCCCGCTGGACCGGTATTCCCCTCTCCCGCCTGCTCGAAGGAGAAAAAGAAAAACTGTTGAGGCTAGACGATATTCTCCATAAGCGCGTAATCGGACAAGGTGAAGCGGTGCAGGCCGTAACCGACGCTGTTATCCGTGCCCGCTCCGGCTTAAAAGATCCAAAACGTCCTATCGGTTCCTTTATCTTCCTTGGCCCCACCGGAGTAGGCAAAACCGAATTGGCCAGAGCACTGGCAGAATCGCTGTTTGACAGCGAAGAAAATATGATTCGCATTGACATGAGCGAATATATGGAGAAACATACGGTGGCTCGTCTAATCGGCGCCCCGCCCGGGTATGTAGGTTATGACGAAGGAGGCCAGCTGACAGAAGCAGTCCGGCGCAAGCCTTACAGTGTGCTCTTATTTGACGAAATCGAAAAAGCGCATTATGATGTTTTTAACGTGCTCCTGCAAATTCTCGATGACGGCAGACTTACAGACAGCCAAGGCCGCACAGTTGACTTTAAAAACTCGATTATTATCATGACATCTAATCTCGGCAGTCTCCATCTTCTCGAAAATGCAGGCCGGCCGGGAGAGATAGCCGAAAACATCAAAGAAAAGGTGTTTGACGAATTGCGCAGACATTTTCGTCCGGAATTTTTAAACCGTATCGACGAAATCGTCCTATTCAAACCGCTCACACTGGAAGAAACCAAACAAATTGTTGATTTGCAACTTGCCCTTTTACTCCGGCGCCTAGCCGAACGTAGCATCAGCTTAACCCTTACCGGGGAGGCAAGAGATTTTATTGCTCAGGCCGGGTATGACCCTGTTTACGGTGCCCGCCCCCTTAAACGGTATCTGCAGCGTGAAGTGGAAACAGTGCTTGCCAGAAAATTAATCGGCGGCGAAATAGCTGACGGCGATTCCGTAACGCTAGACACCGACGGGGAGATGCTCCTCTTCCAAATCAGCACTTAACGGCAAGCAAAAGCCTCCTTCACAACTACTTATTTCAGCAAAGAGGTGGAAATACTTGACCAAGAAACATTTGGCCGGCATCTGTGTAGGTGCCTCCAATATCAAAATTGTTACAGGTGAAATGGAAGACGGACGATTTAAGGTAATAAAGCAAATTGTCAAACCGCACGACGGCAACGCGAGAAAAGTGTTAAGTGATCTCCTCCATGAGCACACGGGCCCCGACTTTCTCGTGGCAGTAACAGGACGCAAGCTGAGGGAACAAATACCGCTGCCGCAAATCTCTGAGCCGGAAGCCACCGAGCTGGCATTGCAGTACACGCTTGCCGATTTGCCAATTAAAGTAGAAGCTGCAGCCAGTGTGGGCGGCGAAAACTTTATGGTCTACGAACTTGATAAAAGCGGCCGGGTTATGTCAGTCCATACCGGCAATAAATGCGCTTCGGGAACGGGAGAATTTTTTCTGCAGCAAATTCGCCGCATGAACTTAGACCCGGAGGAAGCGCAAGAAATGGCGCTTCTGGATAATCCGTACAAAGTGGCGAGTCGCTGCTCGGTTTTCAGCAAGAGCGACTGTACCCACGCCATGAACAAAGGTGTTCCTAAAGGGCGGGTGGTAGCTGGTCTGGGGCAGATGATGGCAACCAAGACTGCTGAACTGCTAAAGAAAGCAGAAGCTCGCAATGTGCTGTTGATTGGCGGCGTGGCAAAAAACAGGATGATGAGAACATATTTGGAAAGGGAAGGCTTCCAGATTATCACCTCTGCTTTTGACAACACTTTTGAAGCACTGGGGGCAGCCTTATGGGCAGCCGAACACGGTCGCCCTTGGTCTGATGATGAGCTTGGCGCAGGAAATAATTCTGCCTTTGATTTCCTCGCTCCCTTGTCATCTTTTCAGCACGGTGTTTCTTTTAAAGAACAGCCTTGGCAACAGGCAACCGTAGCCGATGAATACATCATCGGCCTAGACGCAGGTTCAACCACCACTAAAGCCATCCTCATGCGCACTTCTGACCAAGCTATCGTGGCAGGCATCTACCTGCGGACGGGTGGTGACCCGGTGTCCGCCTCACGTCAATGTTATCGTTCGCTTCTCGAACAGGTGCCGCCCGGATTGAGAATTATCGGCCTTGGCGTTACCGGCTCAGGTCGGCAAATCGTTGGCCTGCACGGTCTGACAAACGGTATTGTCAACGAGATTATCGCCCACACCACGGCTGCCGTATATTTTGACCCTGAGGTTGACACCCTCTTTGAGATCGGCGGTCAAGATGCAAAATATACTTTCATTATCAACCGTGTACCTTCAGATTATGCCATGAATGAGGCATGCTCTGCCGGCACCGGCTCATTTCTGGAAGAGGCGGCCAGAGAGGCATTAAATATTGTCACCGAAGATATCGCCGCTTATGCTCTCAAAGGAACCAACCCGCCCAACTTTAACGACCAGTGTGCCGCATTTATCGGCAGCGACATCAAGACGGCAATCCAGGAAGGCATTAAGAACGAGGACATTGCCGCCGGGCTGGTCTATGCCATCTGCCTTAACTATATCACCCGGGTCAAAAGCAGCCGGAAAGTAGGGCGCAAGATATTTATGCAGGGCGGAGTCTGTTATAACAAAGCGGTGCCGCTTGCCATGGCTGCCCTTACCGGACGGGAAATTATTGTTCCGCCTGACCCGGGGCTGATGGGCGCATTCGGAGTAGCGTTAGAAATTTGGCAAAAAATTACGGCAGGCTCCTTGCCTGCAGGCAACTTCGATCTGCAAGAACTAGCCGCAAGAGAAGTAGAGTATGGTCAACCTTTCGACTGTGCCGGCGGCAAAGAACACTGCGATCGCAAATGTACCATCGCCCGCATCAAAGTGGCGGACAAAACCTACCCTTTCGGCGGAACGTGCAACAAATATTACAACGAAAGAATTCAGCTTAGCCATGACACTGCTGCTTTGGATCTGGTGGCAGAACGCCAGCGATTGCTCTTTGAGCGGCCACACTCTCCCGTCACACAAAACGGAAAGACGGTAGGTATCAGCTTATCACTGATGACAAACAGCCTTTATCCCTTTTATCACGGCTTTCTAACCAGCCTTGGCTTCAGTATTGTTTTGTCCGATAAACCGGACGAAGAAGGTATTGAGCGGCGGAAAGCGCCTTTCTGCTACCCAGTGGAATTGGCTCACGGCTTCATGGCAAACCTGATCGCTAAAAAACCGGATTACATCTTGCTCCCACATGTCCGAGCCACACCAGTCAAAAAAGGTTGTCCACCCAGTACCACTTGCCCCTTGATCCAGGGAGAGCCATACGTTTTAAGGCGTACTTTCCAAGCAGACTTAAAAGGCATCGAGCTTCTCGTCCCTGTGCTTGACATGCCTGAATCTTATACGGAAAGCGAAAAGGAAATGCTCTTGTTAGGAAGCAAGCTCGGTGCTACGAAAGCAGAAACCAGAGCTGCTTTTCTGGTTGCCATTGAGGCGCAAAACAAGTTTATAGCTGACGCAAAAGCCGCAGGCAAAGAGGCCTTAGAGAGGGCGGCGGCAACGGCTCTGCCGACAGTAGTGCTTTTTGGACGTTCATACAACGCCTTTTCAGGCGTAGCCCATATGGGCATCCCCCATAAGTTTGCTTCCCGTGGCGTTATGGTCATCCCTTACGATATGCTTGACTCTGACCAGGATGAGGCTATCCCTGACATGCACTGGGCCGCCGGCATGGGCATTTTGAAGGCAGCCAAGGTTGTACAGCGGCAGCCGAATCTTTTTGGCTGCTACGTCACGAATTTCAGTTGTGGTCCCGACTCCTTTTTGATTAACTATTTCCGTGAGATTATGGCGGAGAAACCATCGCTGACGCTTGAACTCGACTCCCATACTGCCGATGCAGGCATCGACACACGCATCGAAGCCTTCCTCGACATTGTCAAAAGCTATGACAGAGACAGTGCCTCTCTTGGCTCCGGCAACTCTGCCTTTGTCCCGACGGATTTGTCAAGGCACGGCAAGGAATGGCTGATCACTTCCTCTGACGGCGAAAAGTTTAGACTGACAGATAAACGGGTGAAACTGATTATTCCTTCCATGGGGGATTTTTCGACTAAAGCCGTGGCAGCCGTATTCAGTTTCCATGGCATCAACGCCATGGCACTGCCACCTTCTGTGGAAATAGATTTGCAAAGAGGAAAGGAGCATTCTACCTGCAAAGAATGTCTGCCGCTAATCCAGACCATGGGTTCCCTATTCAACTACCTCGACAAACGGCAACCGGAAGAAGTGACCATCTATTTTATGCCTACCACCGGGGGCTCCTGCCGCTTTGCTCAATACAATGTCTTGACAAAAATGCTGATTAATAAACACCAAATTCCCAACCTGGTAGTAATGTCTCTCTCCTCGCAAAACGGCTACGGCGGCTTGGGTACGAGCTTCACTAAACGTGCTTTATGGGGTGTACTGATCGGAGACGTGATGGAAGAAATCCGCGTCGCCATACTCACCCTGTCAGCAAAGCGCGAATCGGGAATGCAAACATACAAGCAAGCGGAAGAAATGATCCTGACAGCGATGGCGAGTGAAAACTGGGATGGATTGCAGCAGACATTAAAAAAAGCGGCCTCTCTGCTTGCCAAGATCCCTCTCCATACACCGCTGCAGCAAGCACCGAAAATAGCGCTAATCGGTGAAATATACCTGCGCCGGGATGGTTTCTCACAACGCTATCTGGCGGAACAAATGGCTGAAAAAGGCATAGTGGCACTGATGGCACCGATAATGGAATGGGTTTACTATACCAACTATCTGGCAGCACGTGGCATGCGCGGCAAAAATACTTTACCTCAACGTTTAAAGTTCCGAGGCAAAGCATTACTGATGAAAAAGTACGAACGAATAGTCAAGCAAATCATGGCGGCTTCAGGACTTTACGATTATCACCTAATTGATATAGACCATTTAATCAACAGCGTCTCCAGATTTATCGACCCGCGGCTGACAGGGGAAGCCATCCTTACCTTAGCCTGCGCCCTGACGGAGATTGTTGACCGGGTTGACGGCGTTGTCTCGATTGGACCCTTTGGCTGCATGCCTTCTCGCATAGCAGAATCGGTAATCAAGCAAACCATCGACACAGAAAAACTGTCTCTATGTTCTGACCCTGAACTGGTCAAAAAAATTATGGAAGATCATCCCCGCCTGCCTTTTCTCAGCATCGAAAGTGACGGCAGCCCTTTCCCGCCGGTTATTGAGGCAAGCCTAGAGAGCTTTGTTTTGCAAACAAAGAGGCTGCATCAAACACGCCTAAAACACACAAAGGAAGTCCTGTGACGTACTCCCACCACCTAAGAGGTGGGGGCTTCTTGGGACGTATCAACCACCGTTGATATGATTACCAAGCTATCCCCGTTCGCCCAACGGTTCTTTTACCTCAATCAGGCTATGCCGAGCATTCGACAGCCTTCATTTTTTTTGTTTATTAACACTGTTTGCTCTGCATTAGGATACAGACGAAATTTGTATGCTTTGTTCATATTCGTTCACCCTGGCTTTCTATATAGCGTTTGACAACCTCTATTGCTACACCGCCGGAGGTAAGCTGAGCAGAAGCTTCTTGACCAAAAGTATTCCTTACTGCTTCTAGGACATAAGCATAATACTGGTAGATGGGTATTTACCCCGAATCTTGCGGCGAAGATAGCGTTCATCCCAGCATTCGTCCATGACGTATTTTTGCGTC
>QLUI01000250.1 GCA_018725345.1 Bacillota bacterium
TTTACACCAAACCGTGCGATTGAGACTACTTGCCTTTTGCGGATGCTATGGCTTAACAAAATGAGTGATTGTGCAGTGTGAGTCTATCCTTCAACTGGTGATCGTATTACCTAACTGAACTTCGATGCCCCAGAACCCAACCCCGATATGCACTGGGTAGCCAGAATGTTAACTTGCCGAAAGTGTTTTCAAATACTTCACGTTTTTGTTCCGAAAATAGATTTACGCCGTCTGCAACACAGATTCTATGGTAACTTTATTGCCGAGGGCTTCCAGTCTTTTGACCAGTTTCTTCTCCACGACGTTCTTATTCAGCCTGTCCAGATAGTCCGCTCCCAAGTCATGGTAGGGAACCTTGCGAAGCAATACGTGATAGGCAAAAATGAGAATCTTGTGAGCTATGGCAACGGCAGCGCGCTTCTTCCCCCGACGACCAGCAATCCGGTGATACTTGTCCTTAAGGTAGGTATTCTTGGTTCTTGAGGCAGCATGGGCCGCTTGAACGAGTGTGCTCTTTAACCAGGTGTCACCTTTTGTTGTCTTACCACCCTTTCTCTTCCCGGCACTCTCATTGTTCCCCGGACAGACCCCAGCCCACGATGAGATATGTCCTTCTGAGGGGAATTGGTTCATATCTGCACCAATCTCAGCAATGATGCATTCTGCGCTCCTCTTCTGTACACCGGTGATGGAAATCAAGAGCTCTCGCTCCTCCCGATATGGCTCCATGGCTTTGTCAATCCTTTCATCCAGCCTTGAGATAAGTTCAACCAGATATTCCAGATGCTGAAGACTCATTTCGATCAAACAACGATGGTGTTCCGAGACGTTCCCTCGCAGAGCTTCCACCAGGGCTGGGATCTTCTTGCGCAGCTTCCCTTTGGCCAACTTGGCCATCTCTTCAGGGGTGGACTCTCCCTCAAGTAAAGCACTCAACATCTCCCTGCCTGAAGCGCCAAATATATCTGTGGCTACCGAAGACAGTTTGATATTGGCATCCTCCAAGACTTTTTGAACCCGGTTCTTCTCTGAATTCATCTCTTGGGTTAGCTTCACCCGATAGCGGGTGAGGTCCCGAAGCTCACGAATTGGCTTGGGGGGGATGAAACTTGCTCGAATGAGCCCAAACCTGAGCAGATCCGCAATCCACTCGCAATCCTTGACATCTGTCTTTCGTCCGGGAACATTCTTGATCTCTCTGGCGTTGGCCAGAATAACCGTCAGGCTGTGTTCAAGAATGTTGAATACCGGTTTCCAATACACCCCGGTGCTTTCGATAGCTGCATGAGTACACCCCTCTGCCTCCAGCCAGTCCTTAAATGCCCCAAGATCGCTGGTCATGGTACTAAAGGTCTTGATGGTTTTTTCCACCTTGCCATTGGGCTTGCCAACCAGTAGGCAAGCAGTAAGCTTGGACTTGTGGACATCGATGCCACAGCACCTTTCGAGAATTGCTTCCATGTTTCCTCCCTTTTTATTGGGTAGTGGCAGCCTTGCTGTCTATAATTTGTTCCACGTGCTTCCTGAAACAGGAGCAACAATTCGTGGTGCATACAGGCTGCCGTTGTCAGTTTCGTCTTCGGGGCTATACCGCCAAAAAGAAAACGACCTTTGCACCCAATCTGAGGATAACAAGTCTCGATGCGCGGTGCAACTACACCCATTTTCATGATTCGTTGGTGGGCAGCCGCCCATGGGGGTTTCATATGATTTAGCTATTAGCCCTTCCACATCTTTTCCAGCCCGTGGTAAGATTCTAAATTCAACTCCCTTTGATGTCCTGACAACCTCGAGTTTCTCTACCTTATCGGGTGAACCTTTAACCTGTCCGTAATCCAGACCATCAACAACCCGGATTAGCGCAACCAACTCTGTTGTTCTCCTGCAGTCTGTTATAGGGAAATCAGCCAAAGGCCCTACTATCCCATCTGCAATGGTGTCCCTATGATAAAAAATGGCATAAATTATTGTGGAAAGTAGAGAACTCTGTTCTGGTGATAGTTTCTCATTCCACAACTGCTCTTTAAGCATTCGCACACCAGCTTCATTATGCTGTTCACTGTCTTTTTCACTGTTTACTCCAATATCGTGAGAAACACCTATTATTTTCGCCAGTTTGCGTTTCTCTGCACTGTGAACTATTAGGCCAATAGATACCATATCATCGTACACGTTGAGCAAGAGCCGTGTGACCGTTTCCGCGTGTTTGCCTCTACCAAAATCCACTTTTTTAGCGATTTTAAGCACTTCGTCATAAACCCAGTCGGCAGAAGAAGAAAGACTAGGAGGAGTAGAATGAAGTATCATTCGCTCATCTTCAGTTTTGTCAGGCGGTGCTGCTGACCCCACTATGTGCAGCCAAGTCTCCGCAAATCGTTGCTGTATTCTTTTGACACACTCTCTGTATTTCTCTATGTTTGGGCCAAAAGGGTCTGAAACTCCGAGCACAACCACCTTTTGCGCTGGTAGGCGAGATTTCATGTATTCTTCCATTACTATTATAAGGTGTGCTCCTTCGGCCATTTTATCTGTTAGCTTTTTGGGTATATGGTCAGCCAATAAATCTGCTCCGTAGAGCTCTTTGATAGTTGCTCGAGCATTAGGATGAGCTGAAGTGCCATCAGATCCCCTGTAGGCGGCACTGTCCACCTTAAACAGTTTCTCCAGTCCTTTACTCTTTAACATTTGCTCAAGGATAACCTTGGCCATCGGTGAGCGACAGGTGTTACCTCCACAGACAATAAGAATTTTCTTACGATTTCCCATTTTTCAAGCTCCTCCTCAGATTGTAGCCACGCTTTTGCATTTACTATATTACTTGCTATCAGCATATTTGAACCCAAGTTTGAGACCCTCAGAGTAATCTCACCTTCAGGCTGTTCAAGCGATCCATCATAGATGGCTTCCCTGGCAATCCTAAAGATCTTCTGAGTCGTAGAAAGGCTACCGGTGAGGTAGAATCTCGTCCGGCATGCGGGAACGCCCAGGCAGAAAAGATAGAAAAGATGAGCAATTTCGTTGAGAGGGATGCGAACTCTCTCAAGATAGGTGCCGGTGAAATCGTTGAACGGATACCGGCAACGGGAGCACCTGAACCTCTCTTCGCTACGCCACAGTTTCCTTTCTTCACACCTCGGGCAAATCCCACCCCATCTGAGGCAAAAAATCGCCTACTTTTTGGCAAGCTGGTAGCAAGCTAATCGCTTGTTTTGTAAGCATATAAACACTATATTACAGCACCAGTTCTTTG
>QLUI01000251.1 GCA_018725345.1 Bacillota bacterium
TAGTAACCAGCTATTTTGGGATGTTTACTATATATTTTTGTTGTCAGAACTTTTGACTGTCAAGTAATATACAGCTATCATATGTATAGATGCGTGTGTACGCTTGAGATTCCGGACATATTGCAAAACCCGAAGCAACCTTAAAGCCAAGTGTAATGCGCTGCTTTAGCAGCGAGATGGAGGGAGGTTATTATGCAAAAGGTGGCGTTAATTTATAACCCGGTTTCCGGCACAGGTAAAATGGCAGGGCATCTGGATGAAGTGATAAAGCTTCTGCAAGAAAAGAAAATGCTCCTTTTGCCACTTAGGACGCCACTGAAAGAAGAAATGCTGGAGAGCCTGCTAGCCGAAGGTCTGGACTATGTTCTGGTATCCGGCGGTGACGGCACAATTCATCAAGTGGTTAATATACTCTCAGCTTACCCTTCAAGTCCGCCTGTGGGTGTAATACCTGCCGGCACTGCCAATGATTTTGCCGTTAATTTGGGATTGCCGGGATTTGAAGAGACTATTAAAACACTAAATTTTAAAAAATCAATTCCAGTGGACGTGGGCAGGGTAGGCAACAGGTATTTTATTAACGTGGCATTAGGAGGGTTGCTTACCGATGCGCCGCACAAAGTAGACCAACGCCTGAAAAACAACCTGGGCAAACTGGCTTATTATCTTAGAGGTGTTTCTGAATTGCCCAATCTGCGTGCCGTCTCGGTAGAGATAGATTGCAGCGGCAAAAGTGTGTACCATGGGGATATCTTTCTCTATGTTATCTTAAACGGAAAAGCGGCCGGGAACCTGGGCAACCTGGCCCCCCGCGCCGCTCTCAATGATGGGCTTTTTGACGTATTAATCTTTAAAAAATCCTCGGTTATTGACTTTATTAATCTTTTCTTTAAAGTGCTGGCGGGAAAACATATCGGGGATCCGCACCTGCTGTACTTGCAGTGCGACAATCTCTCCATCAGGGGAGCTGGCGATATACCCACCGACTTAGACGGCGAAGAAGGGCCTCCCCTCCCCTGGCAAGTGGAACTTTTGCCCGGTAAACTCCAAATCCTCAAAACCTGGGGTCAGTCTTAATTGTTTTTCGACAGTACTGGCAACCAGGCGCACAACTCTCTTGCTCCTTGAAGGATTGGCGATAGATGATCCCATTTTGCGAAGATGTTCGGAATTAAGGACTAAATACCTTGTGCTTTTTCAATATGGACAGCAGCTACTTTAAGACCGGCAACCACTGATAAATTGCAGACAGCAGGATTGATGAGGAGATTGACTGCTGTTTCTGCAAAATGAAAACTCATACAAACCACACCAGGCGGTACCCGGTCGGTAATCTGTATCTTCGTTTCAACAGAACCGCGCCGGGAAGTAACCTTAACCCGATCATCGGCGGTCAATTGTAATTTTTGGGCATCCAGAGGATTGATTTCCATAAATTCTTCATTAAGGAGATAGTTCAATCCTTCGCTCTTACCGGTCATAGTTCTAGTATGGTAATGATAGAGCTTACGAGCGGTAGTCAATGTAAAAGGATATTCTTCGCTAGTAGACTCAGCAGCCCACGGGCGGTAATCAACTGTAGAAAACTGTCCTATCCCCCGAGAAAATTTTCCTTTATGCATTATAGGTGTACCTGGATGATCTTCAGCAGGACATGGCCATTGAAGACCTTCTTTTTCCAGTCGCTCATAACTCATCCCTCCATAATAATGAGGTGTTAACATTCTTACCTCATCCCAGATCTCTTTTGAGGAAGAGTAATTCCAGTTAAGGTTAAACCTTTGTGCCAACAATTGAAAAATTTCCCAGTCTGGTTTACTATTGCCCTGTGGACTGACAGCACGACGAATCCGCTGCGCCCTTCTTTCTGTATTAGTAAAAGTCCCATCTTTTTCAGCAAAAGAAGCCGCCGGTAAAACCACATCAGCATATTGAGCGGTTTCTGTCAGGAAAATATCCTGCACTACTACAAAATCCATCTCTTCCAGACATTCACGAACATGCTTAGCATCAGGATCAGAAATAACCGGATTTTCTCCCATGATATACATGACACGATTCCGCCTGCTTGGATTATGGTGAAACATTTCAGCAGACGTACGTCCAGGTGCATCGGAAAGCTTAACTCCCCAGACCCTAGAAAATTTATTCCGAATTTCTTCGCTAACACTCATTCCTTTGTATACCGGACGTTCAAATTCTACGGTGTCAGCGATTATCTCACTAGTATCTATCTCTTG
Organism: Bacillota bacterium; assembly: GCA_018725345.1. GTDB lineage: Bacteria > Bacillota > Dethiobacteria > Dethiobacterales > Dethiobacteraceae > GPS1B09. Next base: position 2,241 of record QLUI01000251.1, read on the forward strand.
CAATGAACACGCCAGAGAATCATCCTGTTCTAGTTTTAAACGTCGCCAGTAGGTATCTGTTTCTCTGTCGCCGTATACCGGTTGGTAACCAGTGAGAACATTAGGCAGACAGCCCATATCGCAAGCACCTTGAACATTATTTTGACCCCGCAGCGGGTTCATGCCGCCATGGAGAATCCCTAAATTACCTGTAAGCAAAGATAGATTAGTTAGAGCAACAACGTTTTCTGTTCCTGAAGTATGCTGAGTTACTCCCATGCAATAAAAAATAGAGGCACTCTCAGCACCGGCAAAAAGTCGAGCAGCTTTTCTAATATCTTCAGCAGGCACATCGGTTATCGATGAAACATATTCTGGTGTATAACTCTCTACTATTTCTTTCAAGTATTCAAAACCATTGGTACGATTCTCAATATATTCTTTATCTTCCAAACCCTCTTTAATGATTACATGAGCCAATGCGTTACAGAGAGCTACGTCAGTCCCTGGCTTAAACTGTAAATGAACGTCAGCTATATTTACCAAGGGTATATGGCGTGGATCTGCAACAATCAATTTAGCACCGCGTCTGACAGCCTCGCGGATACGATAACCAACAATAGGATGATTTTCCGTAGGATTAGAACCGATTACCAAAATAGCACCAGTTCCTGTTATCTCATCAACAGTATTTGTCATGGCTCCGCTACCTGTTACTGTGGACAGACCGACCACGGTAGGAGCGTGTCAGAGGCGGGCACAACAATCAATACTATTAGTTCCCAAGGAACGCAGGAGTTTCTGAAAAAGATAATTGTCTTCATTAGAAACCCTAGCCGAGGCTAAACCACCCAAAGCTTCTTGACCATATTTTTCTTGAGCTTCCTTAATTTTACTAGTAACTAAATCCAAGGCTTCATCCCAAGAAGCTTCAACAAAGGTACCATGCTGTTTAATTAAGGGAGTGGTCAAACGATCTGGGTGATTAACAAAATTATGACCAAAGCGACCCTTTACAC
>QLUI01000252.1 GCA_018725345.1 Bacillota bacterium
CCTCCAACCCCTGAAGCTCCCGCATCAGCTCGTCGTACTCGGCATCGCTTATCTGCGGGCTATCGAGCACGTAGTAGCGGTAGTTATGGTGATTGATCTGCTCTCTCAGATGCCAATAACGGTTCATGGTTCACGGTCCAAAGTAGCTAACACTTAACCCTCTTCACTAGTATACCATGATTTTCCGGCAAGTTTGTAAGCGTTCACCGCAGAGAACACCAGGAATTAAGGCTTTAGCCTTTCATTAACCATATGAAACCCTAAAGGGTTAATTCCGATGTTACCTCGTTTGCATTTTGTTTCATCTCAGCGATCTCGGCGCTCTCCGTGGTGAACGGCTACCAGTATCTTTTAACATTCTCTTAACAAAACGTTAACTCAGCCTTAACATTCCTGTGTTATGCTGATTACAGAGGGGTCGCTAATGGTAAATGGTAATTGGTGATTGGTAATTGGCAATTACTAATCACCAATGACTAATCACTGGGAAAGGAGCAAAGAATGAATCGAAGGGACTATAAGATTTCCATCGTCGGAAGTGGGACGGTCGGGCAGGCACTCGGAAAGGTATTCACCAAATATGGCTATCAGGTGATATTTTGCGACGTTGATGGGGAAAGGCTGGAAGAACTGGCATCCCAGGGTTACCAGGTTTCGGAAAAACCGGCCGAATTAGATACGGATATCTCGTTTGTCTGTGTTCCGACGCCGAATAAAAACGGCGAAGTCGACGGAAGCTATCTTGAGGCCGCGCTCTCTCGCCTTCGGGATATCTCATCTTCAAGGGATGGCAACCATGCGATTGTCATCAAGAGCACGGTCTTGCCGGAGATAGTAGAGCAAATCAATGGAGACAATCATGGAGTGTGCCTGAATCCGGAATTCTTGAGAAGCGAGATGCCGGAGGAAGATTTTGAGAATCAGCCCGTTGTAATCGGGTGCATCGACTCAAAAGCCACCGAGGTGCTGAAGGAATTCTACGAAGACTTCAAGAGAAGAGCGAAAAAAGATATCGAGGTCATGGTAACTGACGCCAAGACTGCCGCCATGATTAAATATGCCTCAAACTGTCTTTTGGCAACCAAGATTTCATTCTTCAATGAGATTGCTGAAGTTTGCACCAAACTCGGTGTCGACCCCAGGGTTGTGGTAGAAAATGTAATTACGGACAGGTATTCGACCATCGAATTCTACCGGCGGGATTTCCTTTCCCTCGGATTCCAGGATGAGTGTCTGCCAAAAGACCTCGATGCATTCATTTCCTTTTGTAGCGATCTGGGCTACGAGCCGGAGTTGTTGAAGTCCGTTAGGAATGTAAACGAGAGGATCAAGGCAAGATGAAAATAGCGGTCATTGCCCGGGGAATCTCTCCTTTCCTGATCGGAGGTGCGGAGAACGTCACCAGACAAGTGGTGGATGGTTTAAGGAAGAGGGGCCACGAAATAGAGGTTATCACGAAGTATGAAGAAGAGGAGAATAGACCAGAGATGGGCATAGAGATCGATGAAGAATGGTCGAAAGACGCTGCCTTGGAAGCGAGCAGATTTGAGCCCGATGTGATCTACATCTGCGGGTACTGGGGAGAATCAGCCTCTCTCTATGTCAAAGATACCCCGATCGTGGCGATGTATCATGACGTTGACCTCGACCTTTTGCCCCTGTTTCCCGATAGATATTCGAGGCTTGAAATGATCACCAGACGCTCCATAAAAAGAGCTGACAGGATCGTGGTAGCCTCTCAGTTCGTCAGAGACTATTATGTGAAGAATTTCTCGGCTGCAGAAGATAAGTTCTTCATCATCCCACTCGGCCTGGATGAGAGAGAGGAGTGGGAGGGTAGAAGAATAGAAGGGGAGAAATTCAAGCTCCTTTACCTTGGTAGAATCGCCCCAAACAAAGGTATTCACCTCCTACTGGAGGCATTGAAGGAGATAGATGAGAAGTTACCCATACACCTTACCATTCATGGCGGTTTCACGACAGATTACGCCTCATATTATGACCATGTATTGAGCCTTTCTCGCCACCTGCCGGTCACCTTTGCAGGGAGAGCGAAGGAAGAAGACAAACTAAGATTATATCGATCGTTTGCTGCTGTTGTCTGCCCCTCGATTGCCCACGAAGGTTTTGGTTTTGTGCCGTTAGAGGCACTGAGGTACAATGGCGTCGTCATCGCTTCGGACATATTCGTTGAAACGGGAGTTCTGACGGAAGACGTTGCGTTCGTCTACCCGCGAAGAGATATCGGCGCTTTTGCCTCAAGGATAATGGAAGCATCACTGATGCATGAAAGCGACAGATTACGATTGCAAGAAAAAATCACAAGATGGCTGGAGAGGTTCACCTGGGAAAGCCATGTCAGCGAGCTGGAAAAGCTCCTGGTCAGCGCGTCAAATCTTCTTCCCAAATGTTAACCTTCTCTTAACGAACTCTTAACAAAACCTTAACATTCCCTTAATCTTCGTCTGCTATCCTAATAATAGATGAAGAATAAATTGCAGTCTTACATCTCCTCTTCGAGCACCCTGAGGCGCTAGAGGAGGACCACCTGGCGGCAATTGCCAGAGTTCCTGGATAAGTCCAATGGGGTAAGAAAATGATGATCCTGGTTCGGGTTAGCGCTTACACCGGGGTTCGGGCGAGAGTTGGGGGCATGGTAAACAGGGGTGACCTGATAGGGGTTGATCCAAACACCCGCGATGCTGTTCCCTCGCCGGCAAGCGGTGTGGTCAAAGAAGTTAACTTTGATCCCGCCAGCCATACGCTGACGGTGGGTATCGAGTCCAAAGAGCGAGCTGCCATCCGGGGGAGGCGGCGATCATCAAATGTAGTCGGGGGCGTCCCTGACCCCGAGGATGGCGATCGGGCAAGTAAATTGAGGGCAGGATAATTATAAGGAGGATAAATGAGCCAGTCAACCTTAACGGCGAGCCCTGAGGAATTTTTAGCCGAGAGGAAGCAGGTCGGGTATCTGGGAACCCATATTTTAACCCTGCCGGCGGCGATTCAGGCCAGGCAAGAAGGGCTTGGCAGGGAAGAATTTCTCCATCGGCAGATAGAGCAAACGCTGGAACTCGATATAGACCAGCTGGAGCTGCACTTTGATGCTGATTTGCTCTATCCGGGCATGATGAAAATGGCGGTCAAGAGACTTCGGGAATATCGTCAAGAGGTGGCCTTCTCCCTGCACC
>QLUI01000253.1 GCA_018725345.1 Bacillota bacterium
AGACTGTCCAAAGCAATCGGCGATGTCGGTTGGGGAACGCTTAAGCAAATGCTCATCTATAAAGCCGATTGGTACGGCAGGACAGTTCACTTCGTTCCCCGTTTTTTTCCATCCAGCCAGCAGTGTTCTATCTGTGGTCATAAAAATGATAGAGTTAAAGACCTAGCAGTACGGGAATGGCAGTGTCCTGCATGTCAGGCAACCCATCAAAGAGATGTTAATGCCAGCATAAATATTTTAAAACAGGGCTTAATGGAACTAGGCATCGCTGCCTAGTCATAGCCACTAGGGCAGGAACTGCCCGATGTAAGCCTGTGGAGACTGCGTAAGACCTGCAAGATATGGGGCCGCGGTCAATGAAGCAGGAATCTCCCGCTTCTAAATGAAGTGAAAGCGGGAGAGGTTCAAGATAAGTTTCAGAGAGACAAAAGGTCGTTCACTTTGTTAATCTAAGGAGGATGAGAAGAGGATGAAGCAGACAAAAATACTGCTTGGTGAAGAACATATCCCCAAGGCCTGGTACAACATTATCGCGGATATGCCAAATCCCCCGGCACCGCCTTTGCACCCCGGCAGCCAAAAACCGTTGGCAGGCACCGATCTTGCCGCTATTTTTCCCTCGGCAATTATTGAACAAGAAGTGACTAGTAAACGTTGGGTAGAAATCCCCGAAGAAGTTAGGGAGATTTACCGCCTGTGGCGACCGTCTCCTCTTTTTCGCGCCCACCGCCTCGAACAGGCTTTGGGCACACCAGCCCGGATTTACTATAAATACGAAGGGGTAAGCCCCGCAGGCAGCCATAAAACAAACACTGCCATTCCCCAGGCGTTCTACAATAAACAGGACGGAATTAAGAGATTAGCTTCAGAAACAGGTGCAGGCCAATGGGGTACTGCGCTCTCGCTTGCCTGCAGCTACTTTGGCTTGGAGTGTATGATTTACATGGTGAAAATATCATTTACCCAAAAACCGTACCGCCGCTCACTCATGGAGGTGTGGGGCGCCAATGTAATTCCCAGCCCCAGCCCTCAGACTAACGCCGGCCGAAAAATCCTGGCTGACAACCCTGATTCCCCCGGCAGCCTGGGTATTGCCATCTCTGAGGCAGCGGAAGACGCCGCTTCCCGAGCCGATACTAACTACGCGTTAGGCAGCGTCTTAAATCATGTCCTGCTGCACCAAACAGTCATCGGCTTGGAAGCAAAGCAGCAAATGGCGTCCGTTGGAGAATATCCTGACTTTATTGTAGGCTGCTGCGGCGGCGGCTCCAACTTTGCCGGCCTTAGCTTCCCCTTTCTCTATGACAAGATTCATGGCAAGGAAATGCGTGTTATCGCCATCGAACCGGCAGCCTGTCCTACGCTGACAAGGGGCAAATACACCTACGATTACGGCGACACTGCCGCACTTACCCCCCTAGTTAAGATGTATACCCTAGGCCATGATTTCATCCCGCCCGGCATTCATGCCGGCGGCCTGCGCTATCACGGCGACTCGCCCTTGGTCAGCCAACTTTATCACGAAGGAATTATTGAAGCTCAGGCGCCGGTGCAAAAAGGTGTTTTTGAGGCCGCCGTGCTTTTTGCTCGGACGGAAGGAATTCTGCCTGCTCCCGAATCAGCCCATGCAATTCGCGGTGCCATTGATGCCGCATTAGAATGCACGGCCGCAGGCGAGGATAAAGCGATCCTCTTTTGCCTAAGTGGTCATGGCCATTTTGACCTAACCGCCTATGACGCTTTCCTCTCCGGGAAAATTGAGGACTATCAATACACCGAGGAAGACCTGGCAAAAGGGCTGTCAACAGTGCCCACAATAACTTCCTCCTTTTAATTTGTTGAACCCCGAGTTTGGCGTTAAATTTTTCCAACACTCGACAAAACGGTCGCTTCCCTGCGTAAGCGCTTCGGGCATTTCTGTATCCAGCGCGCATCGGTATCAGCCGACCGGCCGCTTGGCGGCATTGACCCCAAGGGCGACCACGTCATGCACCCGGCAGGCTTTTTCAGGGACGGTATGCTCAAATGAGAGAAAAAAGGCATGAAAACGAACATAAATACTACATCAAGGTTGAAGCAGTCTTTCATCCGGACGGCAGGCTGCTGCCCGTAGCGTTATGGTGGGAAAACGGCCGCCGCTATACCATTGACCACGTCACGGACATCTGCCGTGCGGCCAGTCTGAAAGCCGGCGGTAGCGGCATCCGCTACACCTGCATGGTGCACGGCAGGCAAACTTACCTGTTTTACGAGGAAGACCGCTGGTTCATGGAACGTACGCCTTAACCTGAATTCTTGCTCATCCCTCAATTATTTTAACCAAAATTTTTCTCTCCCGGGGACCGTCAAATTCGCAGAAGAATACCGCCTGCCAGGTACCAAGCGCTAAATCCCCGTCAACCACCGGAATTGCCTGGGCAGCGCCGACAATGCCTGCCTTCATGTGAGCCGCGGTGTTTCCCTCACTGTGGAAATACAACGGATGCTCCCACGGGCAAAGATTATCCAGGTACCGCAATAAATCCCCGGCCACATCAGGGTCAGCTCCCTCGTTTACAGTTATACCGGCAGTCGTATGGGGGCAGTACACAGTGACAAGGCCGTCACGCACCCCGGACTGCCGGATGGCCTCCCGCACCTGCCCCGTTATATTAATCAACTGCGAGCGGCCGGCAGTGCGCACACTGAACTTTTTCAGCAAACCAATTTCCCCCCTGTTATTTCACTGTTCCGCCCGTTGTTTCGAATGGCCAGTCAATGATACCCCCGAGATTGTAAACACTTGTATACCTCAACTCTAACAGAATATTTGCTGCCGTTACGCTACGTCTGCCACTGCGACAGTAGATAAAGACCGTCGCCGACCTGTCAGGCAGCAATGAGAGCGCGTCTTGTTCCAGGCAATCCACAGGAATCAAAAGACTCCCCGGAATATGCCGTTCCAGGTATTCAGCCGGCGTTCTCACGTCCAGCAAAATAATTCCGCTTTCTTGCTCCAGCCTGCTCCTTGCTTCCTGCGGTGAAATGTTCGTAAACGTTGCCGTTTTCCGATCTCTCTCGACGCACCCTGAAAAAAGCATAACAACTGCCGGCAAAATACGTACTGCAACAACTTTGATCCAGATGATATCGCACTCTTGATGCTGCACTCTCCGTCCCTCCGCGCCACCCC
>QLUI01000254.1 GCA_018725345.1 Bacillota bacterium
CCCCTAGCGGATAAAAAAGACGCGTCCCAAGCAAAAAACGCAAAGTGTCTTTTTTATTAAGGGTTGGTGTATACTATAGAAAAATGGAAACAGAGGTTTAACATGGTAAGTAATCAGCCTCCTTTGGCTAAAGGGGAAACTATTGAGTTATCAATTGAAAATCTTAACCATGAAGGTGAAGGCGTGGGCAGATTCCGCGGTTTTACTGTTTTTGTTCCCGGTGCCGTTCCTACATGTTCACCGCATTTGGTGCTTGCTTTTATCAATTAGGAGCAGGGGTTGAAAATGTAGCCGCTGCCCTTTTCAATATGATGCTCAGATCGACTCTTATTGGCATAATCATAGGAATAGCTTTCATGCCGAGAAGCTGGTGCAAAATCTGTCCCATGGGGCTTGTTGCTGGGCTGATAAGAGGTAGGAGCAAACTAAGGACACAATGTAATTAAAAATCTGGTTTGTATTGAAGAGAAAAAACTTTATATGGGAAACACTATTTGAAAATTGCTTTACTTTGTTTACCCATACAAGATTTTTTTAGTGTAAATTATAATACATTCCGTCTAGGATAGCTCCAAAAGATATCATTGCTATGATTGACACAATCAGCGATAATGAAAACCTTGATAAGTGTTGCTCCGGCGAAGTTTTTCCTGTTGAGGTTAGCCGAGCCTCCGAAACCCCACATAAAAAGCAAAACAATGTTCAGGTTCGACACATGCATTAAAAGAAATATTTTTATGCCCTCCCGCTGACTCGTTTTGTGTCAGCGGGAGGGCAGGTTGTAATATTGTGTTTTTATTGAAATATCACCAAACCCATTTCTAGTTTTCTCTAAAATCGCTCTTGCCTATGTTGAAAAGTTTCTGATATAATATCAACAGTAAATTCCTGTTCGTTGTAATGAATGGGAAATAAACAGCTACACACCATGTGAATTTTATCTAACTGAGAAGGAGGTGCTAGCGTGAAAAGAGGAAATTTGAGTTAAAACGGCTCATAAGACACAAAAACTATGCCCACAAAACGTTGTGGACCTAAATGGATGATATTCCCACCTGCCAAAAAACATATGACCGACACCTGCACACCATCAACAAGCAGATGGGTGTACTCGTTGTTGATGCCGAGAATGGTCTTGTCTATATTATACAACAAGTTGACGGTAATGAAACTATTTTTTCATTCCTATTTGTATCGCTGCTTTAGCAGCGAGATGGAGGTTATTATGGAAGAGAAGGACGCGAAAAAACTGACTACCGTTGCCGGTGCTCCAGTTGTTGATAATCAAAATGCCGTGACAGCCGGTCCAAGGGGACCTATGCTGATGCAGGACGTATGGTTTCTTGAAAAGCTCGCTCATTTCGACAGGGAAGTCATTCCCGAAAGGAGGATGCACGCAAAAGGCTCTGGTGCGTTTGGCACATTCACTGTAACTCATGATATAACAAAGTACACAAAAGCTAAGATTTTCTCGGAAATCGACAAGAAAACCGACTTATTTGTCCGTTTTTCGACTGTTGCAGGTGAACGTGGCGCTGCTGATGCAGAGCGTGATATCCGTGGCTTTGCTATAAAATTCTATACAGAGGAAGGCAACTGGGACCTTGTCGGAAACAATACACCTGTGTTTTTCCTTCGCGACCCGCTTAAATTTCCAGATCTGAACCATGCCGTCAAGCGAGACCCTCGTACAAACATGAGAAGCGCAAAAAACAACTGGGATTTCTGGACATCTCTCCCCGAAGCTCTCCACCAAGTTACCATCACAATGAGCGATAGAGGTATATCTTTATCTTACAGACATATGCACGGGTTTGGCAGCCATGCCTTCAGCATGATCAATGCCGACAACAAGCGTATGTGGGTTAAATTTCACCTGATTTGCCAGCAGGGGATTAAAAATCTGACTGACGCTGAAGCCGAAGCCGTTGTTGCCAAAGATCGTGAAAGCCATCAGCGTGATTTGCTTGAAGCGATCGATCGCGGAGATTTTCCGCGCTGGAAGATGTTTATTCAAGTCATGACGGAGGAGCAGGCAGCGAATATGCCATATAATCCGTTTGATTTGACGAAGGTGTGGTATAAGAAGGATTTCCCGCTGATCGAGGTTGGGTGTTTAGAGCTTAACCGCAATCCGGACAATTATTTTGCAGATGTCGAGCAGGCAGCTTTTAATCCGGCAAATGTCGTTCCTGGGATCGGTTTCTCCCCGGATAAGATGCTTCAAGGCAGGCTCTTCCCTTATGGAGATGCACAGCGCTACAGGCTAGGAGTCAACCATCACCAGATACCGGTCAATGCACCAAGATGTCCTTTCAACAGCTTTCATCGTGATGGTCAGATGAGAGTCAACGGCAATTCCGGCAGCACTATAGGATATGAACCGAACAGCTATGGTCAATGGCAAGAGCAACCGAAGTATAAAGAGCCTCCATTGCCAATTAGCGGTGCTGCGGATCAATGGAATTTCCGCGAGGATGACGATGATTACTATTCCCAGCCCGGAAAACTCTTCAGACTGATGAGTTTAAAACAACAGCAAGTGCTTTTTGAAAATATAGCGCGCTCCATTGGAGACGCTCCAAAGGAGATTAAAATCAGACATATCGGTAACTGTCTGAAAGCTGATCCTGATTACGGCAAAGGCGTAGCTGACGCACTTGGTATTACACTTGATGAAGTCAAATAAGTACATTAAATCCTAGAATGCTTAGTTATAAAGGCAAAACCGAGAAGGGGCGCAATCTGCTCCTTCTTTGTTTTGAGATGGGGTGTTGCAGCGTATGAGGACACTGGACTTAAAAAAATATATGTTGATGCTTTTAGGTTTAATATCGCTTGTCGTCGGTATTATCGGTGCTTTTATTCCTCTTCTGCCCACCACGCCCTTTCTGCTGCTTTCCTCCTATTGCTTTCTGCGGAGTTCAAGACGCCTGTATAACTGGCTAATCCACCACAGAATCTTTGGTAATTATATTTATAACTACTTGACCTATAAAGCAATCCCCATAAGCACGAAAATCGGTTCCATGATTACACTGTGGCTTACTCTCATGATTTCAATGCATCTTCTTCCCGGCATACATTTGAGGCTCTTATTGCTGATTGTGGGCATATGTGTAAGCATTCATGTGCTAACTTTGAAATCCATATAATTTTATAATTATATTC
>QLUI01000255.1 GCA_018725345.1 Bacillota bacterium
CTTAGCGAAAAGGGGGAGACATGAAGACAAAGCATAATGTTGTAAGTACGAGTGCCCCGGTATGGATTATTCTAGCGCTATTCTTGATAGCTATCCTGACCGGGTGTCCTGAGCCTGTTCCACCGGCGGAGCCGGATGAGCCGCAAACGCCAGTGCCGGTGGTGCTTAACGCTAGCATCGTGATAGCTCAGATCCTTTCTATCAAGCCCCTGACGAATGTTTTTCCCTGGGAAGTAGAGCTTCATCTTACGGATTCCCAGGATGTGCCCGGCTACGTGAACCTGACCAGGGAAAGGGTAGGGCAGACTTTAACCGCAAGAACTAAGGAAGATATGGCGCCATATGAAGCGGGAGACCTGATCACAGGGCACCTTAGCCTTGCAGGCGACGAAAAGGGCACCTTTTTCTATCTGTCCAACATTTCTCATAAAGGCGGTGACTAGGTCGCAAAAATCTGCACGCAAATCCTGAGGCAAAACTAACAGCCTCAAGGTGAATCAGGAGGTAGACAAATGAGGGCAACGACTCTTTTCCAGCGCGCAGCAATCTGGCTGCTGATAGTCACTCTATTACTTCCGGCGTCTCTTTCCTCGCCTCCGGCTAATAGCAGCCCCCCGCGTCTTATGCCATTCCACCCCGATCTGGTGGAAAAATGGGAAAGGCACCCCGAGCAAGCCCCGGCCCTTTTCTCTTCTCCTCCGGCCCCGAAGGGTCTGAACCAACCTCCCCAGTCCGCCTTGCAGCCCAAGGGGACTTTCAATGCCCTCCTCCTGCTGGTGGATTTCGGAGATAAACCATCCTCGGTAGAAGCCACGTATTTCGATGACCTTGTTTTCGGGACTTCACGCCCTTCAGTCTGGCATTATTTTGATGAAGTGTCCTACGGCCAGCTTGATATTGTCACCCTGAATCTCCCCGGTGACTCAGGCTGGTTCAGAGCCCCTCAGAATTATGCCTACTACGTGGGTGGGAGGGGTGGCACAGGTTCCTACCCCAACAATGCTCAAAAGCTGGTAGAGGAGCTGGTTGCGCTGGCCGACCCGCACATTGATTTCAGCCCGTATGACAACAACGATGATGGGACAGTAGATGCTCTGATGGTAGTCCATGCCGGAACTGGCAGGGAGGCCACTGGCAAGGATAACGATATCCATTCTCACATGTGGCAAACCTCGACGCCGGTACCGGTGGATGGGGTTAAAGTGCATCATTATGCCATGATGCCGGAGTACTGGCCGAAGGACTGGGCAACCCTTCCCAATATGACCATCGGCGTTTTCGCCCACGAGCTGGGGCACATCTTTGGTCTTCCTGATCTTTATGATACGGACGGGTCCTCGCACGGCGTGGGCCGCTGGTGCCTGATGGGCGCCGGCTCATGGAATGGCCTGGTTAATGGTGTGCTCATGGGAAGCTCACCGGCTCATCCCAACGCTTGGGCTCGCATTGAGCTCGGCTGGGCCGCACCTGCTGTGCTTACTGCCGATCTTCCCGGGGCTCAGATTAAGGCGGTGGCGGAGGGTGGTACTATCTATCGCCTGTGGACTCAGGGAGCAGTCGGCGATGAATACTTCCTGGTGGAGAATCGTCAGCCTGTTGGCTATGATGCCGCTTTGCCCGGCTTCGGGCTGCTCATCTGGCATGTAGATGAGGCGATGTCCCACAATGATTGGGAAGTGCGTAGCCACTACAACTGGCTTGCCCCAACCCACCACTATAAAGTGGCCCTGGAGCAGGCCGATGGTAACCTGGACCTGGAGCGCCGCACGAATCCAGGTGACGCCGGCGATCCCTTTCCAGGCACCAGAAATAACCGAAACTTCACCTTTCGTACCATCCCCAATAGCAGTTCTTATTATTCACCGGCTGATACTCTGGTGATGGTAGCCAACATAAGCAATTCGGCATCTGTGATGACCGCCGACCTCCGAGTTAGCACTGCCGCCGCTGAAACAGGCATCCTGGTTCAGGTGCTCAATCAGAATGGTAAACCGGCAAGAGATGCCTGGGTTTTGGCCTATTCTGATACCTCCTGCTGGCCTGATGCCTTGGGCTTGACGAGGGAGGATGGCTGGGTCTGGCTGCATGTCCCCGATGGCACATACACTCTGGTGGCCTCATCCTGGAAAGACCACTTCCTGGTGGTAAAGGAAAATGTTACTGCCCCGTCGTCAGTCACCTTGGACACCACCGGGACAGTCGAGGTGAGTTTCTCGGTGAAAGACCTCGCTGGCAATCCCATGGGGGCAGACATCCAGCTTAAGCCCTACCCCTGCTTTTGGGGCTGGGGGGTGGGCTCAACCGATCAAGAAGGCAAGCTCACAGTTAATGCCACGCCTATGGACTACTGGGGGGCCAGTGCTGCCAGTGGTGAGAAGCTATACTTTCTCTTCAAGAGAGACATTGAAGTAGCAGGGCCGACATCGATAGACCTGGACGCCTCCCGGATGCCTACCGGGCAACTCAAGCTTGAGGATCTGGTGAACTTTGATAGCATGTGGGTTTCTCCTCATAGCCAAAGCTACCGGGGTGGATCGAGCTTCGAAGTCGGAGAGGGTGATGTTATGGTGCTCTCCGCCGATAGTTACTGGATATCGGGCTGGTTACGAGCGCAGGACGATGAGGGTAATATATGGGATTATCGCCTCTCGATGGGAGAGGTAGCTGTCCCCACGGAGGGCATGGCCGGCATTTCTGCCGGAGGCAGTTTCTCCATTTCCACCACGCCCGACAGTCCTATTTACGGTCGAGCTGCGACTTCAGGTGCCGCTCCTCCTGAAGCTGTGGAAGGACTGAGCTCCAAAGTCACCCTGCACAACGATTTTGCCGATTCCTTCGGGAACAGGTTAAGCGAGATTCGGAAGTGGAGTCCTGCGGCCCAGCCAACCCCCGGGCAGGAGCAACTCCCGTTCTTTTCCTCCCGGGACGTTGAGGGGAAGATAAGCCTCAGCCCGCTTGCACTTCAGCCGGGTTCTCCCTGGGTATGGGAGAGGATCTACCCCCACCTGGTGGTCACCGACCCCAATGGGAATAAGATTGTTGATGAGAGTTCCTGGGATGTCTGGAGAGACTTCTCCTTTACCATTCCTCATGATGCCGCTGAGGGCGAATATACCGTTGAGCTATCCCTGGACACCGGGCCGCACCAGGGAGTCATCAATGCT
>QLUI01000256.1 GCA_018725345.1 Bacillota bacterium
ATTATTCGGATGAAAAAGCTATGGCAGCAGGATTTGTACGTTTTCTGGGGGAATCGCTGCAAAAGGCGGAAACGCTGCCGCATGCTGCTTTTCACCTCACCGTTGTGCACGGGCTACTAGCTTTATATCTCGCTGATCCAAAAGCATCCCGTTCGGGACGAAACAAAATCTCGCAGCAACTACTGCGAGAGGTGGGCATAAAAGCGCGCTTGCTGCATAAAACGTATCTTGGATTGCGTAGTGCGGGGATTGTCTAGCGTTTAGGATATTCTGCAGGCCACATAGTCGGCAAGGCGAGTTAATAACAGGCGGGGTGGTTTGAGCGGCAATTTTTCCAGATTTTGTTTAGCCTGCTTGATCAGTAAGCCGGCTTTTTCGCTTGTTTCCGCGAGAATTCCGCACTTGATCAGTGCTTGATGGATGAACTGTAAATTGGCTGCAGAAAAATCTTTTTCCGTAATAAGCTGCTTTACGGCAAAACCATGCCGCTTGTCACGCAGCAGCTTGATGAGCGGCAGGGTGAGATACCCTTCTTTAATGTCTTGCATCACAGGTTTTCCCATACCGGCAGCGTTTCCGCTAATGTCTAGCAGATCATCTGTTAGTTGAAAAGCGTAACCAAGCTGTAGTCCAAATGCAGTCAGCAGTTTTTTTTCAGCCGCCGACATCCTGCAGGCATCAGCCCCGGCTAGACAACAGGCAGACAGAAAGTAGGCTGTCTTTTTGTAGATATAGGAAAAATAATCGGCTTCGGTGACATCGCAGTTAAAAAGTAGGGCTGACTGCTCAATTTCTCCCTCGCACATCAGGCTGATGGCTTGAGTCATATCTCCCAGCGTCCGGACTAGTCCGTGTTTAGTTAAAAGCGAAAATGCACGTGCAAAAAGAAAATCCCCGTACAGTACGGCCTGATGTTCACCCCATTTTGCGGAGAGCGTAGGTTTGCCTCGCCGGGTTTTGGCGTGGTCAACAATATCATCATGTACCAGGGAGGCGGTATGAATTAATTCCACGGCTGTGGCTACGTCGATTAACTGGTTTTGCTTGCCCCGGTAAAAGGCGCCACTGAGCAGAACCAGTGCAGGACGCAGGCGTTTGCCGCCGTCTGTGACAGCTGCGGAAAACTGTGCCGTCAAACTATCGTTTCCTTGGCTGAATTCTTTAAGACGAGTTTCTACCTGCGCTAATCCGGGCAGAGATTGCAACTCTCACAAGGGCAGCTGATAAACGGTCAAGGCCTCACCACCTGTAACTTTTGCATACGGTTAAACTCACCGAAACTGCTGTAAACTATTCCGGAGCAGGAAACCTGAAAACAATCAGAGCTATCCAGCAGGAACAAACTAAGAAAAGCAGAATAAGTGAAAAAGCTGAACGTGTGCTCATCAATTTTGATCCTGATTTTTCCGCTCTTGTGCACAAGGAATTGCTGCGGGAAGGCGTTTTTATTCACACTGGGGAACCCCTTAGAGCTTTTCTCGGAGAAGAACGGCTGCAAGGGGTGCGCACAGATAAGGGTGAATATCCATGCGACTTGGCGGTACTTTCCAGCGGCGTTCGTCCAAACTGCGAATTAGCCGGTGCTGCCGGCATAAAAACCGGTTTTAAGGAGGTAAGCCTTGTGGTAAAAAAGATGTCCAGAGGTAGAAAGAATAAAATCATGGTCTACATTGTTATTGCTATCGCCGGCGGCGGCTTAGTGCTATCCTCTATTCTGGCCGCTTTCTTGCCGGGCAACATGGTGCGCAGCAGCAATCGTCCGGCGCTAAACGATGAAAATTACATTGCCGATTTGGAACGTCGCATCGCCCAGTTTAAAGCTAACTTAGAACAGTCACCCGATAATTTTTATCTGCTGGCTAATTTAGGTCACGCTTATTTCGATCTTGGTAGAGTCCATGCCCGTGTGACCGGCAATGAAAAAGCCGTAGAAACTTATGTTCAGGCTGTGGAAGTTTATCAAAGGGCGTTGCTAGTCAATCCCGATGATGTGGACGTCCGTGTTAACCTGGCAATTATGGCTTTTTGGTCAGACAAATTAGATTTAGCGCAAGAACAATTTAATAAGGCCATTGAACTTAATCCAAACCACGCAAAGGCTCATTACAGCCATGCTGTTTTCCTTTACTTTGGTCGGAATAACCCCACGGGAGCCATTGAAAGTTGGAATAAAGTGATTGAATTAAATCCTGCAGATGCTCAAGAACTGGTGACGCAAGCTCGCGGCTTTATCGCCCAGGTTCAATCAGAAAGTAACGCATTGCGGGGCGACCCTAACCAGTTTAACTTGGAAGAGCCAAATAACTAGTTTTTATAAAAAACTAACTACAGCGAATCGCCGGAAACTAACTGCTTGGCAGTTAGTTTCTTTTTTATCGGATAGGAAACCATATCATCCTATCAAAGCTTTCTTTCTTAGACGATGGGGGTTTTTAAGGGGATCCTCCCTTATTCTTGCGGGGTGCAAAAGGACCGTCATGCCGCCTGCGGGGTGGCTGCCCCTAGCGGATAAAAAAGACGCGTCGCATGCAAAAAACAGGGAGCGTCTTTTTTATCTTACCCTGTATGTTTAGGCTTAAGATAGAGAAAAATAAGCCACGGGAGGAAAGTGTTATGACAGTAGGTTCACAGCTAAAAAACACATTAGCCGGGTTAAAAGGTGCACAAGCAACTATCCAGCTGTATGCACAGCAAGCGCGCCATGAGCAGAGCCAGGCTGCCTTTCAGGAGGGATTAATCATCCTTTCGGAAGTGGTGGAAAGCTTGGCAGCTCGGTTGCAAGAAATAGAGTTGGCCGAACCTCAATACAAAAGTCTTTAGAGAGGTGATGAGATGCCCGTTTGGGCAGAAGGTTTATTGCGTTCCTTGGGACTCTTTCTGCTAGTGTTTGTAGCTATCCGGATTCTCGGGAAGAAGCATCCGGTTGAAACGTCCCCGTTTCATTTTGTGGTTTACAGTGTGGTTGCTGTAATGACTGCGTTGCTGGCCGCCAATATTATCCCAAACATCGCTTTTGCTCTAGCCGCCCTTGCTGTCTGGGTATTGTTGCCGTTGCTTTTAGATTATCTGTCTTTGCATAGCAAGGAGCTCTATCAGTTACTGCATGGTAAGGAAACAATCTTAATTAAGCAGGGGAAAGTAATGGAAGAAAATCTGAAGCA
>QLUI01000257.1 GCA_018725345.1 Bacillota bacterium
TTTAGCTTCAGTTTTAGTTCCTTAAAGTTTGCGTTAAAATGGTTTTCTAACTCATTAAGCCTAATCTGATTATTTCGCTGTTAGGGCAACACCGATTCGCATTTGAGCAACACCAATTCGCCGAACAGCATCGCCATATCCGTTAGCCAGGATTCGCGAAATAGCATCACCAATCCGCACAAGAGCATCACTTCCTGTAGAATAATGTATGAGGGAAAATCTCTCACATCTATAGGAAGGAGGCCTAAATATGGCCAAGAAAATCAAAGTGAAGCTAATACTAGAGCTTCGCGCAGCACAAATGTCGCAAAGAGAAATCTGCCGCACGCGCAAGATATCTCAACACTCTGTTGGTGATGTTTATCGACTTTCCGATGAACGCTGCATCGTCTACAACGATGTCAAGGACAAGACAGAAGAAGAAGTATACCGGATGTTCTATCCAGACAAGTATGTATCCGAGGTTCTTTACAGCGCCCCAGAGTACAACTACATCCATACAGAACTGAAGAAGACAGGTGTTAATCTAAAACTCTTATGGCGTGAATACAAAGATTCATGCAAAACTTCAAGTGCCTTATCCATGGGATACACGAAATTCTGTGAGGGCTACTCTGAATATGTAACGGCAAATAGCCTAACAAACCATTTACGCCACAAACCGGGAATGGTTTGTGAAGTTGACTGGAGTGGTTCGACGATGGCTATCATCGATCGTGCTACAGGTGAAATTATCAAAGCATATCTTTTTGCTGCTACACTCCCGTACAGCCAGTACTCGTATGTCGAGCCATGCCTTGACATGAAGCAAAATACATGGCTGAAATGTAATGTTAATATGTTCGAGTTCTTTGGTGGCTCAACTGTTCGGGTTACATGCGATAATTTAAAGACAGGCGTTATTAGCCATCCGCGCGAGGGTGAGATTGTCTTAAATGAAAAGTATGAAGACTTCGGGAACCACTACCTAACTGCCATAATGCCAGCTGGGGTGAGAAAACCTAAACAGAAAGCATCTGTAGAAGGCACCGTAGGGAAAATAGCTACTGCAATAATCGCTCAACTTAGAAATGAAGTGTTTCACTCACTGGAAGAAGTAAAAATTGCTGTAGTACGGAAGCTGAAGGACTTTAATGATGCACCGTTTCAAAAGCGAGAAGGCAGCCGCACAGAAATATTTAATGAAGTTGAAAGTAAGCACCTGCGTGCGTTGCCTTCAACCCCATATGAAGTCGCTGAATGGGTGTACGGCCATACTGTAAACCTGGACTGCCATGTTGTTTACAAAACAAATCGTTATTCAGTACCTTATAAATACGTCGGTAAAAAAGTGGATCTCAAGGCCACGGATTCATTGGTTGAAAGCTACTATAAAAGCGAACGACTTTACTCCCACAAAAAGTTCCCGGATTATGTAAGATACAAATGGTCCACTTGTGATGAGCATATGCCGGACAAGTTTCATCATACGGAGTGGGATGATGAGCGGATTAAAAAATGGGCGTATTCCATTGGGGCGTGTACAAGTGAAGTTGTAGAGCGAATCTTCGCAAGCGTCCGAGTCAAAGAGCAAGGATACAACTCTACTTTATCCGTACTACGGTTAAGCAAAACTTACTCAACTGAACGTCTTGAAGTCGCATGTGAGCTTGCACTTGAAAAGGTCAGATCTCCAAGGTATAAAAATTTAAAAGCAATTCTATCGTCAAATCAGGATCAAATATTTCTGTCAAAGAAGGCCGAAACAAAATCTAATGAACTTAATCAGGCCGTTCAAGGTTACGTCCGCGGGTCACAATACTACGGCGGAGGTGACGAATAAATGAGTCTGCTTAATGAAGAAACCAGAAGAAAACTCCGCGAACTAAACCTCAGTGAAATGATCGAAGCAATGGATCAACAGGCCCAGGACATCGGTTACTTAACAATGCCATTTGAAGACCGGATGAAGTTAGCAGTAGATTTCGTCTATCAAAGAAAGTACAACGGCAAAGTAGAACGATTGATAAAGACGGCAAAGTTCCGAATCTCAAATGCATCATTCAATGATGTTTATTATATTGACCGCGGACTTAATAAAGAGATGCTTCTCAATCTTTCTACTGCACAGTTCATCGATACTTACTCCAGTGTCATATTCCATGGATTCACGGGATCGGGCAAAAGCTACCTAGCTTGTGCACTTGGAAAGCAAGCTTGCATTCAAGGGATAAGGACCAGATACATCAGAATTCCAGATCTATTGATGCTACGCGATGAGGCAACACTGACCCCGCTGGGGATATCTAAACTGCTTAAGAAATTTACGAGCTACATGCTTCTCGTTCTTGATGAGTGGTTGCTCGACGATCTGTCAGATGAGGAGCAACATTTTTTATTTGAACTGATCGAACGTAGGCATGAAACAACTTCTACCGTCTTTTGTACTCAGTTCAAGAAGGAAGACTGGCACACACGCCTTGGTGGAGGTGTCCATGCCGATGCCATGATGGATAGAATTGTTCATAACGCTGTCTGGATATTTACAGGCAATCTAAACATGAGGCAACTTTACGCAAAAAAACAAAACCAATTTTAGGGATTCCTGCGTGCTGCCTCACGGCAGTACGCAATTTAACATCATAATGATGCTCTAACAGAATATTGCCGATGCTCTAATTGCGAATTGCTGATGCTCAAATGAGCAACTTGGTGATGCTTTCAGGGTGAAATATTCAGTTGGAGCTTGACAATAACCGTGGCGAGCGCTCCATTAAACCCTTTGTAATAGGTCGAAAAAACTGGCTCTTTTCAAACACAGCCAAAGGCGCTAAAGCTAGTGCAACGATCTACAGTATCATTGAATCCTCGAAGGAAAACGGGCTAAACCCCTTTAAGTACCTAGTCTACCTATTTGAGAAACTACCGAATGTTGATATAAAGAATCCGGCAGTATTAGATGAATTCATGCCATGGTCTGATGAATTACCTACTGAATGTCGTTTAAAAAAATAAGTTATTCATCTAAACCCACAAAAGTGGGTTTTGCCTTTAGTAGGTGGGTAAAGTTTGACGCTTACAGAAACTGAAGAGAATGTGGTGTTTTCGGCATAATAGAAATACATAGAACGGCAGTTAAAAATACAGAACCCGGCAGATAGGAAGGC
>QLUI01000258.1 GCA_018725345.1 Bacillota bacterium
GAAACGCTTTGCGATTGAGGTGTTTCTGCTGGTTTTGATGATAATGTGGTTTTGAAGATAATCTTTGATATCTTCAATTGAAGATATCAAAGATAAGGCACATGTAGAAAGCAGCGTAGGTTGGCTGGAAACTTGGCTTTTAGAATGGCTACGCGGCAAACGCTTCTTCAGTTTTGAGGCACTAAATACTGAAATACAGTACCGTATGAAAGAGCTAGTCAGTCGACCTTTCCAAAAACGCAAAGGCAGCCGACAGAGTGTTTTTGAGGAATTGGACAAGCCAGCTTTACGGCCACTACCATACACTCAGTTTGAGTACGTAGATTACATTACGCGCAGAACGCCGACAAATTACCATGTCGAATACGGTGATTTCCATTATTCAGTGCCCCATGGCCTGTACAAACAGGTGGTGACTATTAGAGCCACCGCAATAACCATAGAGGTTCTAAACAGCAACAGAGAGCGTGTGGCAGTGCATCAGAGGCGTTATACCGGATCAAGATATGTAACCAATCTTAGTCATATGCCAACCCAACACCGCCATCAACACGATGCCAATCACTTTGATGGTGCCAAATACCGCATGTGGGCCAGTAACATCGGTGTACAAACTTATGCCGCCATAGACCATATGCTGTCTTCACAAATTGCCGAAGAACAGGCGTACCGCTCTTGCATGGGGATATTGCAATGCTCTAAGAAATATGGCAATGAACGACTGGAAGCTGCCTGCGCTAAGGCAATCGCTATGAAATCATGCAGCTACACTACCATAACCACAATACTTAAGAATGGTCAGGATAAAGTTCTTGCCTCCACAACGGGCAAGTCCACGCCCCGGCATGAAAATCTACGCGGCTCCCAAGCCTACGTTTAGGGGGTGGATGAGATGATTAATCAAACCATAGATAAGCTTAACAGTATGAGGCTTCGAGCCATGGAGCAGGAGTATCGACGCCAGGTGGAACTACCAGCAAACGCAGCTCTCCCCTTCGATGAGCGTCTTGCTATGATCGTAGACGCTGAATGGCTGGCTAAGGCTAACAACCGATTACAGAGATTCCTGCGGGAAGCAAACCTGCGGGAACCCTCTGCCAACCTTGAGAATATTAACTTTGAACCTAAGAGGAATCTGGATAAAGCAGCTGTCGCCCGGTTAGCAGATTGTGCCTGTGTAAACGGTCAATAAAAATGCAGCAATTTCAGCCATTTAAAATGCAGCACCTGGCCACGTTTTCCAAATATAGGGCGGAAAGGCTGGGAGGCCCATCTGCCTGGAAGGTCTGGAGATGGTGTATAACGGAGTGGATGAGAAGCGTCAGCGCATTAAATGGCGCTGCCCCCTGCACAAAGAGCCAGACCGGTATCCAAAAAACAGGAGTGTTCCCCTTCTTCTTTCGGTCGTGTCGTGTACACCAAATCAGGCGATGATTTTCGAGATACCCACAATGCGGGACGAAAACCATAGCTTTCCGTGGCAGTTGCGGCTGTAATTCTGGCGCCATCTGTGTCGCCTGCCCCCACAACCACTACAAGAGCCACAAGACAACCGCCTGGCGAACGAAGCCACCAAGTAGCGGGGACGTATCTACCATACTCAAGTAAATAAACCATGCCTTGCTTGTTTAATGTGCCGAGGGCAACCACCACCAAAAAGCTTGCAGATATATGTGGAAAAATGAATTTACAATCAATCCCGTAACCAGTAGTGAACAGCCACTCAGATACAGGAACGGAGCAATTAAGTCGTGCGGAAACCAAGCGGGAATATGTTTCTTTATGATTCGCATAAGTGGTGGCTCTCCTGTATTTTTTTTAGTCTACCTCACAGGCACATACCAGGAATTAACCCAAATAGTTAAGCGTCTTGTCGCTGTCACATCAGTAGGAGCAGTGTCCCTAATTACAGTGTTAGCACGCCAACGATTGTTAAAAAGTTCAAGAGGGGTATTGGGACCAGTAACTCCATCTTGTCTGCCTTTCTCATTATTCCATAAATCCATCAGATCGTCTCCTCCGCCTCCCCCGACGAAAAGAGCATCCCATTGCGCAAAGGTAAGATTAAAAAAGTTATTGCGAAGGTTTAATGCGGTAGCAAGTTGGTTTGCTGTAGGGGCAGTGACATCGAGAGAAGGATATCGTCTCAAAATATTGGTCACCAATTCACGGTTTGTGGTATATACGCGAGTTGATCTTATGCGTCCACTTTGAGTTACAGATACCGCTAAGTTCCTTACAGCCCGGAAATTCCAAAGATAATGTCTATATGCATCTTGTCTCAGGGGTTCGTTGGGAAACGCATTGGCGGCATCTGTCTGAGCTGATGCGCCACTAGCTTCTATAGCCGCTCTGCCTACGACCCCTACTCCATCATGGCCGCTGAAATGCCGTGTATATACGAATAAAGGATTGCTTGAAGTGTTGGTTGCTATGCTATTGGGGGACATTGTGTTAGCAACTGTAATCGTTTCAAGCAACGCTTTCACTTCTCTCTTTAGCTCTGACAGTTCGCCTTTGGACATTCTCTTGCTGGAAATTTCAGGATTTTCAGCTAAATAAGCTTCCCAAAATGCTTCCAAGCTGAGGTTCGAAAGGAATTGCTCCGTTTCTTCCTTTATTTTATAAGCTTCAGCAATCTGTTCTGGGGTAACCGCAGCTTCAGCCTCCCTCAGCATTTCTGCCCAATAAGCCTCAATCTCCGTTTCGGGCATTGAAGACGGCTTTGCGCTCACGCCAGTCGCCATAACATAGCCTTCCCCAGTTTGGTACCGGAGCACCGGCTGACCGGCAATCACCCGGACTTCTGCGTCAAGATGCTGTATCTCTTGTGTTGGAACATTTCTCCGTTCTCTGCCGTTCTCCTGCCCGGCGGCAGCGGAGATCGCAAAGGCCGACATCACCATGACTACCGTTAGCGCCATTGAGAGCTTTCGTAACGATTTTTTTAAGTTCACTCAACTCCCTTATTTATTATGGTTTGGAGTTGATAACTATCCAATTCGTCCCCTGGTTCAGTGGTTTCCCCTGGATTCTTATAACCCTACCAAATTTAGAAGATCTGCCAATACCCAGTAGTAAAAAAAATCCCCAAAATAAGTACCTAACTGACTAGAACAAATAATAATCTC
>QLUI01000259.1 GCA_018725345.1 Bacillota bacterium
GTAAAAATCAGCCTAAGTTTACTCTGCGCTGTTGCAAAAGGGATGCGGCTTTGAAGTAAAAAAAACGGCCAGTACAAGAAACTGAGTAGCGAATCCCCAAATTGCATAAAACAAAAAGAATTGCTTGATATATTGAATATTCCAAGGAAATAATATTGCAAAATAATAATTTAGGATCAGAACTCCCAATCCTACACTAAGACACGCCACCAGTAAAGCGCAAAGTGCGGCAACAATTTTTTCTAAGAAAAAGATGTCCCTTATCGGAAGGCCAAGAGAGTAAAGAATTGCCCAGTTCTTCATTTGTTTAATCTGAGAGTGTCGTGAAATCTGGATCCCGAGCAATATGGATGCAAATAAAAATGAGAAGTTAATAATTCTGGAAGTCCAATCGTCAAAAGAAACAAGCGCCCGAATAAGCGAGAATGCTCTTTTCTCATTAAGGTCATCCGTCAAACCAACAGAACTCTTAAGTTTTGTGAAGCTGTCTTTACAAAACTCGGTATAGGCATATCCCCACAAACGGGAACCTGCCAGCCGGTATGGCTTATATATTCCTCGTACAATAAACCTTTTCATGGCATCATCTTGACCAAGTTGACCAAGCAAAATTTTATCCCCTACGCCAACTCCGTATTCTCTAGCCACTTGCCAAGAGATGGCCACCTCTTGGCTGTTTGTTGGAATACGACCCTCCAGCAAATTTTTATAACTAAAAAGAGGGCTGGCCGTGCTATCCGGAGATGAAGTGAAAAGCGAAAAAGGTATCAATCTTTGGTTGTCTTTCATAAATAACCGGTAGTGCCTGATTGGTTTTGCTTGTTGCCCAGGATCTGTTTCGGTATTCGTTTGCACACCTATATTCCCATACTCCGGTCCATATATATTCCAAGAACGCTCGATTATTGGGGCAAAGGGGAAGGAAAGGGGTAAGGCCACTGACAAAGCTAATAAAACAGTTGTTGTTAGTAAAGATGCCCACTGTTTGGGGTAATAATAAATCAAGAAGTAAAAAACACGCCTTAATTTTGGAGATTCCATGTGATACACCTACATTTATTTCTGATTTCCTGGTCATGGCTGGCTACTATGATGGTTTTGCCACTGCTATGCAGACTCTCAAGCATAGACCATACCAACTGTTTATTTTCCTGATCCAGATAAGTAGTAGGCTCGTCCACTAATAAGATCGTTGGCTGATATACAATCGCGCGTGCAACCCCGACCAACTGCTGCTCGCCCCCTGATAGTTGAAACGGCTTTTTAGAAGCCATATGTTTGATTCCCACATGTGTCAGCACCTCTTCAACCTGCTTTCGAGCTTCTTTAGCCGGTGTGCCTCTGATATAAAAAGGAAGCATTATATTATCAAAAACTGTAAGATAGGAGATGAGTTGAGTTTTTTGAAACACAACGCCTATTTTTTGATTACGCAGCAGACCCTTCTCGGCTGCTGACATTTGCGACAAATGCTTTCCTTCAAGCAGTATTTCACCACTATCAAAAGTTTCCAGACCGATACACATTAACAAAATCGTGGTTTTCCCTGCACCATTAGGAGCAAATAAACACACCATTTCACCCTTTTCTATCTGCAAGTTAAAGTTTCTTAAAACAAGCTTCTGTTTTGAAAAAGACTTGTTCACGTTTTGCAACTCCAACACGTAAGGCAACATTACTTACCCCCTTCACGCAAACTGGCAATCAAATAACGAGGATGCAACCAAAGAAAACATATCACCGCTGAAAATAAAATGGAGATCACAAATACAACAGGCACAAGAGGCAGAGCATACCTTAAAAACAGTTCATTGATTACATACAGACCCAACAGCCTCTCAATAATAATTTTGCCCAGAAAAGCGCTGCCCAAAATCACCGCCAGAGCAAGTAAAAAAGACTCTGTTAATACCTGGATGGCCATTAAGTCCCGCCTCATTCCAAAAGCATACAGCAGACCATACATCTTACGTCTGCCAAGATGCACCCCCCTTTGGAAGCTGAAGAAGGCAAGTGCAAACAGGCCAACAAAAAATATCCTTGCTCGTCCTTCTCCTGCCCTTTCCTCCGCTCTCCATTTATCAATACCTTCTCTGGTCTTTCTAACCAGCGCATCTTTAGTTTCAACCGTCGGCGACATTCCTCTCCCGAATTCCTCACACAACACAATTCCAAGAATGTTTTCAATTTCCGCTCTTGTTTTTTCCTGCTGTTCCGCGTAAATGGCTAAGGAAGAGTGCCACATCTCGTTGTCGCTAAAGGGAGAGGCGTTAATTAAGTATTCCCGCAAAGCAGGTGTTTCTGTGACATAAAAGAGGCGCAGACCAGGAAACGGCTCTTTCCGCGAAACGAAGTATTCTTGTTGTAGTTTATCGCTCCAGGCAATTATGAGTCTATCTCCTAATTTCAGACCATAATCATGTGCTGCCAGAAAGGAAATTGCTAGCGGCAGCAAATTATCGGGGCGAGGACCGGTTAATTTTTTAGCATGGCGTTCACTTATACCAAGAAAGTACTTAATGTCCTCCATTTTTGGCAGGATGCGCACACTTACCTCTCTGTGGGGGATTAGCGCTGCTTGAAGCTGGGTTTGATCCTGGTATTGAACATCGCGGCGAAAAATTTTGGCATTGCCAAGACTATCAGAAGAGGTAAAGAATCCGCCACTGGTCAAAGATGCAACCCTTTTTACTCCTGGAAGCCGGCTTATTTTATCTATGTCCGACTGCCGGAGAAGTTTCTCAACAAAAATATTAGAAGGATTTTCCAATACAGGAATTAAGCTATTGGAAAACTGAATGCCCATCAGTCCGATTGCTACAAATACAAATGACCCGATAACAATATAAATTGCTGCGTTTAACGTATTTCTTAATTTATGTACCTGCCATTCTTTTACCAGCCACACCCATTGTCGCACCATAAAAACACCCCTTTACACTTTTATATTGAGAAGTGGAGGCGGGGGTCCCCGCATCCCTTCATTTTAATTTACTGTACCAGGGTTCTCCACCAGGCAGTATCGCCCCAGAACGCACCCAAAGTACCTCGGGTAAAATTATCCATCCCCCCACGAGCAACTGCTTGGCCACTGAATACAGCCCATTTCTCTTTTTG
>QLUI01000026.1 GCA_018725345.1 Bacillota bacterium
GTTGGCTGCCGCTGACACAGAACTAAAAGACAAGGCGTTAAAGTTTATCGCCGCATCCCTGCAAACCAGAAAAGAAGAGATTATCAGTGCAAACCGTGTGGATCTGGAAAGGAGCAAAAAAGAGAATCTACCGGCACCTTTATTGAAACGCTTGATATTTGATGAGGCAAAAATTGTTGATGTGACGGAAGGTATCGCCAGCCTTTTAGCCCTGGAGGATCCTGTCGGCAAAACATTACTCTCAACTGAGTTAGATGATGGTCTGGAGTTGTACAAGGTAACTTGCCCTATTGGGGTAATTGGAGTTATTTTTGAATCAAGGCCGGACGCCCTTGTGCAAATCGCTACTCTTTGCCTCAAAAGCGGCAATGCTGTACTTCTCAAAGGCGGGGCGGAAGCCAAGGAAACAAACGCCATATTGGCTGATATTATTATCAAAGCTGCGGCAAAGGCCGGTCTTCCCGCAAAATGGGCTGCTCTCCTTACAACGCGCTCTGATGTCAACGTAATCCTCAAAATGGACAAGCAGATTGATTTGATTATTCCCAGGGGTTCCAATGAATTTGTCCGTCATATTATGGATAATTCAAATATCCCGGTAATGGGTCACGCAGATGGAATTTGTCACTGTTATGTTGATAAAGAGGCAGACCTTGCTATGGCGACAAAGATTGTGGTAGATGCAAAAACCCAATATGTAGCCGTTTGCAACGCTACCGAAACTCTTTTGGTTCACGAGAAGATTGCAGCCGAGTTTTTACCTTTAATCAAAGAAGCGTTGCTCAGCAAAAATGTTGAGCTGGTAGGTTGCCCCAGAACCAAAACGTTGATTGCTGTTAACCTTGCCACAGAAGAAGACTGGAAAAGTGAATATCTTGATTATAAACTGGCCATCAAAGTTGTTTCCACTCTTGAGCAGGCCATTAACCATATCAATACGTACGGCTCCGGTCATACCGACAGCATTATTACCGGAAACAAAATAAGGGCACGCCGCTTTATGGATTCTGTAGATGCTGGCAATGTGTTTTGGAACTGCTCTACCCGCTTTAGTGACGGTTTCCGCTATGGATTTGGGGCAGAGGTGGGGGTAAGTACCGGCAAGCTCCACGCTCGGGGACCTGTAGGTTTAGAGGGGTTACTGATTTACAAGTATAAGCTTATAGGAAATGGTCACTTGGTTGAAGATTATGCCAACCGCGCCAAAACATTTAAACACAGAAACTTAGACAAAAAATATTAAGACGGGCGGGGCAGGTTAATGGCAAAAAAAAAGTACAGCCTGACAGTTTTTGGCTGTCAAATGAATGAGCGTGATGCTGAAACACTCAAGGGTTTTCTGGAGGAACTAGGTTATGAAGAGACGGCTGAAACAGAGAATGCAGATTTGGTAATCATCAATACTTGTGCAGTGCGTCAGAAGGCAGAAGATAAAGTGTTTGCTCAAATTGGGCGGCTAGGCAAGTTGAAAAAGGCTAGGCCTGAGATGATGATCGCCATTTGCGGCTGCATGGTACAGCAAGAAGTTGTTGCTCGGAAACTAATAAAAAAACATCCCTTTGTGGATTTAGTATTTGGTACGCATAATATTGCAGCGTTTCCGGCATTGTTGCAACGGGCGACCGAAAGCAGCGAGCCGTTGCTTGATTTATGGGATGAAGCAGGCGACGTCGTGGAAGGGCTACCGGTAAGCCGTAAAGACGGAGTTCGTGCTTGGGTAAATATTACCTACGGGTGCAATAATTTTTGTGCCTATTGTATTGTGCCGTATGTGCGTGGGCGGGAGAGAAGTCGCCATCCTGCTGAAATTATGGATGAAATTAGCAACCTTGCCAGACAAGGCTATCAGGAAGTAACGCTTTTAGGACAAAATGTAAATTCATATGGCAAGGACTTAATTGAACAGATAGACTTTTCGGATTTGCTGCAGCGGGTGGATCGGGAAAGCGGGATAAATCGCGTTCGTTTTATGACATCTCACCCCAGAGATTGGAATGAAAAACTGGCTCGTGTGATTGCCGATGGAATAAATATCTGCGAGCACGTTCATTTGCCGATTCAGTCGGGCAGCAATCGTATCTTAACTTTAATGAACCGAGGGTATAGCCGGGAGCATTACCAAGAACAGGTGCAAGTTTTGAGGCGCTATGTGCCAAATTGTGCTATCTCCACAGATTTGATTGTGGGCTTCCCCGGGGAAACAGAAGCAGATTTCTTGGTTACCTTGGAAGTTGTGGAACAAGTAAGTTTTGATGCGGCCTTTACCTTCCTTTACTCGCAGCGTTCTGGCACCCCGGCGGCGAAAATGCCGGCACAGATTAACAGTGAAGTGAAAAAAGAGCGTTTTCAGCGGCTTTTAGAAATCCAAAATAAACATAGTCTGCGCCATAATCAGCAGTTGATTGGCAAGACAGTTGAAGTATTGGTGGAGGGAAGAAGTAAAACTAATCCGGACGTGCTGAGCGGACGAACCAGGGGAGGTAAAACTGTGAACTTCGTGGGCGAGGGGGTTTTCGCAGGAGATTTGTTGCAGGTAGAAATTAGCGAAGCTAAGACGTGGAGCCTATTGGGGAGGATAAACGTTGAAAACCGAAACGCCAACGATAAAGCAGTACAGGGAGATTAAAGAGCAGCACCAGGACAAGATCCTTCTTTTAAAAAAAGAGCTTTCAGTAGGCTCCATAACCGTACAGGAAGTGATCCCCCAAACTTTAGAGCTTGATCCATTAGCGGCTGCGTCGTTGCAGAAATCCCTTGATTTTTTTGCCTCTGTGGGTTTAACATTTGAAACATTTGGTAATAATACGTTTATTCTGAGGACAATACCGGCTTTTTCTCACCACTGCCTTAATCAGGATGATTTGATAGAAATTATGGCAGTAGTACGGGACGAAACAGCGGGAACGAGCGTTTTTTTTGAAAAAGTATTGCAGATGATGGCCTGTAGAGCGGCTATTAAGGCAAACCAGTTACTGGAAAGGCGTGAGATGGAAGCCCTTTTGGATCGGTTAGCGGAAACTGATGGCTCTTTCACCTGTCCTCATGGACGTCCTACAGTGCTTGTCTTTTCCGAACAAGCAATTGCTAGGAATTTCCGGAGGCACTCATGAAAGGAAAGCTATTAGTTATTACCGGACCTACGTCTGTAGGTAAATCGGCTGTGGCAGTGGCAGTAACAAAAGATATCGGCGGCGAGATTATTTCGGCCGATTCTGTGCAGGTATATCGCGGGTTAGATATTGGCGCAGCTAAACCTAGTATGTCAGAAAGAGAAACAGTTCCTCATCATCTGATTGATTTGGTGGATCCTAATTGGAATTATAGCGTAGCTCAGTATCAACGGCATGCTACCGAGGTGATTACTACTCTGCATCAGGAGGGTAAGCTGCCGATTTTGGTGGGGGGAACGGGACTATATCTAAGAGCTGTAGTAAAAGGTTACGCTTTTGGTGAAGATGCGGAAGACGAGTTGTTGCGGCGCAGGTTACGACAAGAAGTAAAAGAGTTCGGCGCTGAGGCTCTTCATAGCAGGTTAAGCGTTCTAGATCCGCAGACGGCTGCAAGACTTCATCCAAATGATTTGCGCCGGGTTATCCGTGCTTTGGAGTTTTACGAAAAAAGCAAGCAGAGCATTTCAGAGCAAATGAACGCTACACCGCAGGAAAATGTATACGACACACTATTTTTTTGCCTCACCATGCCCCGGGAATTGCTTTATCAGCGGATAGATTTGAGGGTAGAAGAAATGTTGGCGGCAGGTTTAGTAAATGAAGTACGAGGTTTGTTGGCAGACGGAGTGTCCCCAGAAGCTAAATCGATGCAATCGCTGGGATATAAACAGATAGTAGCATATTTATCAGGAGAACGATCTTTGCTTTCGGCTGTTACAGAAATAAAACGTGACACGCGTCGCTTTGCCAAAAGACAACTTACTTGGTTTAGACGAGAAAAAGAGCTAATTTGGCTGGATTTATCTAAATATAGCGGCAATGCTGATCTAGTGGGAGATATTTCAAAGAGCGTTGCAGGATATTTAAGGCAAGAATCGAATAACTAAGCGTACCTGTTTTTCTCAAAAATAACTGTATGGAGGGGATGGCATGAATAAGAGTCCTATAAACTTGCAGGATAACTTTCTTAACATCGCACGCAAGGAAGATATGATGCTGACTGTCTTTTTAGTCAACGGTTACCAGATTAAAGGGACGGTTCGTAGCTTCGACAATTTTACGATACTGCTTAATGCAGACAACAAACAGCAGTTAGTATATAAGCATGCTGTGTCCACCATTATCCCGTTTCGCAGTATTAACTTGGCTCAGACTACGGAATAATGTCGGAGCTGGCAGAAGGAAGGGGCAGCCTTGCTTTCAATTATGAAGGCAACGACTGTCTTTTTTTGGTGCGCAGATAGAAAAATTGCCTGCAAAATTCCGCCTCCTGCAGATAATAACTTTTATGGAGGTTTTAACAATGGAGAAGGCTGTTCTGGTAGGCTTGGAAACACAGTATAAGCAGTGGAATATCGAAGAAACCATGCAGGAACTAGCGTTGCTGACAGAAACTGCCGGAGCGCAACCGGTGGCTGAAATTATTCAAAAGCGCCCCAAGCCAGATTCTACTTTTTATGTCGGCAAAGGAAAGGCGGAGGAAATCCGGCTGCTTGTAGAAGAAACTGGGGCAGATCTGGTTATTTTTGATGATGAACTTTCCCCTACACAGAAAAGAAATTTAGAAAAAGTGATTGAGGCGCGGGTGGTAGATCGAACCGCCTTAATTCTCGATATTTTTGCTCAACGCGCTAAAACTCATGAAGGTGTTTTGCAGGTAGAACTTGCACAGCTAAATTATCTATTGCCGCGTCTTACTGGTTTTGGTATCCAACTCTCCCGGCTTGGCGGAGGAATCGGTACGCGCGGTCCCGGTGAAACTAAGCTGGAAGTGGATAGGCGGCGCATTCGCAAGCGTATTGGTGATTTAAAGGAAGAAATTGAGGAAATCAAAAAGCACCGTAGCCTGCACCGCAAAGCCAGACAAGCGACATCGTTGCCTGTGGTAACCATTGTTGGCTATACTAATGCAGGGAAATCCACTTTACTTAATGCTTTAACTGACGCCGACGTATTTGTGGAGGACAAGCTCTTTGCCACGCTGGATGCCACCACCCGCCAAGTTGAACTTCCTGATGGCAGCCGTTTTTTACTGACGGACACAGTTGGTTTTATCCAGAAGCTTCCTCATCATTTGGTGGCAGCATTTCGCTCTACGTTGGAGGAAGTTCTGGAGGCAGAGTTGCTTTTACACGTGGTGGATACCTCTCATTCGCAGGCGGCAGCACAAATGATTGCGGTAACTGAACTTTTGCAGAAGATTAATGCGGAAAACTTGCCTGTCTTTGTTGTCTTTAATAAAATGGACTTGCCTGAAGCACATGCTGCGTTGCCGTTGTTGTGCCGCGACTGGCCTGATCATTTTGCTATTTCTGCCAGAAACGGGATTGGTCTGGCAGAACTTTTAATTCGTATAGATAAAGTTATCCGCGGTGAACATCGGCGCCTTGATTTGACATTGCCTTTTGGTACGGAAAAGATTTTGGCCATTATTCGTAACCACGGAAAAATGGAAGCCGAGGAATATACGTCGGAGGGAATCCGAATCCGAGCCATTTTACCAAAATCATGGGCCGCGAAAATACTTGATAGTCTTGATAAAGGAGCGGCTGAACTTGCTGGAGAAGACCAGTTACTTTAAATATCGGACGTTGATCCGCGAAATAGAAAGACAGCTTTTGACGACTTTTCACAAGATTGACGAGCTGATGCTGATTAACCAAGCCAGAGTACTGGACGCTTTCCGCGCAGAACAGGTGGATGAAACCTGTTTTTATGAATCAACCGGATATGGCTATCATGATTTGGGGAGGCAGAAGCTTGATAACCTCTATGCCAGGGTATTTGGTGCGGAGGCTGGGCTGGTACGTCCCCAGTTTGTCTCAGGCACCCATGCCATTGCCTGCTGCCTCTACGGCGTTCTCGAACCAGGCAGCCGCCTTGTTTCCTTGACGGGGAGGCCATATGATACACTACAAAAAGCCCTAGGCCTTTTTTCCTCCGGGAAAGGCGGTCTGCACGACCAAAACATCAGCTACGCTGAAGTCGATCTGACTGCAGCGCTTGACCAGGAGACACTAGACCATATTTTGGCTGAAAAGGCTCAAGTTGTCCTGATTCAGCGCTCGCGCGGCTATGCGCAGCGCCGGGCACTGACTATGGCTGATATTGCCGATTTAGTTTTGGCGGTGAAAAAAAGGCAACCGGAGGCCATTATTTTTGTCGATAACTGCTATGGTGAATTTGTGGAGGAACGGGAGCCTTGTCATGGCGGAGCCGATTTAGTTGCTGGTTCTTTGATTAAAAATCCTGGTGCCGGCTTGGCAGCAGGAGGCGGCTATGTCGTTGGTCGAGCTGATTTAGTGGAAAGAGCTGCCTGGCGCTTAACTGCCCCAGGCCTTGGTGCGGGTATTGGAGCCATGGGTACAGTTAAGCGACTCATTTTTCAAGGGCTATTTCTCGCCCCCCATCAGGTGGGGCAGGCTTTAAAAGGAATAGTGTTGGCTGCGGCACTTTTTGAGCGACTTGGTTATTCTGTTGAACCCAGCCCTAAAGAGCAGAGAGGAGATATTGTCCAGGCTATTTCTTTGGGCAGTCCGGAATTGTTAAAACTGTTTTGCTGTGCTGTGCAGGCTGCTTCGCCTGTAGACAGTCATCTGACGCCGCAAGCGTCTCCGATGCCGGGTTATGATCATAAAATTATTATGGCGGCAGGTACTTTTGTTCAAGGGGCGAGCAGTGAATTTTCTGCCGATGGGCCGTTGCGGCCACCATATACGGCTTTTCTACAGGGAGGACTTACATACGAGCATTGTAAGCTGGCACTAGCTGAGGTATTGGCAGCTTTGAAAATTCAACTTTATTGACAACAATTTTTGCAGGCAAACGATATAATCGTAAAGATAGATAAACTTTAACAACAGAAAAGAGGAAGATTGTATGGCTTACACTAGAAATGATGTATTGCATTTTGTTAAAGATTTAAAAATTAGGTTTATTCGACTTCAGTTTGCGGATGTTCTGGGAATTTCTAAAAATGTGGCAATCCCGGTGGAACAACTGGAAAAGGCTTTGGACGGCGAGCTGATGTTTGACGGTTCTTCTATTGAAGGTTTTGTTCGAATTGAAGAGTCCGATATGTATTTGCGCCCTGATGTAAATACGTTTGCTGTCTTTCCCTGGAATAAGCATGCCGGTGGTGGGGAAGCACGACTGATTTGCGACATTTATAATCCAGACGGAACGCCATTTGAGGGTTGTCCTCGCAACACGCTACGCCGTTCCATCGCAGAAGCGGCCTCGCTTGGCTATGAGCTAAACGCCGGTCCGGAAGCAGAATTTTTTCTCTTTTTGAAAGATGAACAAGGGCGTGCCACTACAAAAACCCACGATCGTGGCAGCTATTTTGACTTCATGCCGGTTGATCTGGGAGAATCGGCACGCCGTGACATGGTGCTGACTCTGGAAGAAATGGGCTTTGAAGTGGAAGCATCTCATCATGAAGTGGCACCGGGGCAGCATGAAATTGCTTTCAAATATGCTGATGCTCTAACGACTGCTGACAATATAGCCACCTTTAAGCTGGTGGTACGCACTATTGCCATGCAGCATAATCTTCATGCCACTTTTATGCCTAAACCAATCTTCGGCATTGCAGGTTCCGGCATGCACACCCACCAGTCTCTTTTTAAAAATGAGCAAAATGCCTTTTATGATCCGTCCAACCCTTCTCAACTCTCCGACATTGCCCGCTACTATATCGGCGGTTTGCTGCAACATGTTAAAGGCTTTACTGCTATTACAAATCCGCTGGTTAACTCTTATAAGCGATTGGTGCCTGGCTACGAAGCACCAGTATATATCGCTTGGAGCGAACATAATCGCAGTCCTTTAATCCGCATCCCTGCAAGACGCGGCGTCGGGACGAGAATTGAATTGCGTAACCCTGATCCGTCCTGCAATCCTTACCTCACCTTGGCTGTAACACTGCGTGCCGGTTTAGATGGAATTAAAAATAAAATTATGCCGCCAGCTTCAGTGACTCAGAATATCTATGATATGTCTGCGGATGAACGGGTAGCACTTGGGATTGATAGCTTGCCAAAGACGTTAGGGGATGCCCTCATAGAGCTATCGGCTAACAGTGTTGTCAGGGAAGCATTGGGAAAACATATTTACGAACGTTTCATGGAAGCAAAAACCATTGAATGGACTCAGTATCGTACTCAGGTACACCAGTGGGAGATTGATAATTACCTGACCGTTTTTTAGGTGAAATTTACGTGAAAAACACAAGAATAAGGGGGGTATCCCCCTTAATAACCCCCTTGCATAGGAGCGTAGCTTCCCTGTATGAAATAATTTCCCATGCGTTAAAAAGCCCACATTGTTTGCGCGGGCTTTTTGAACTATAAGAATTATGCGAATCTGACAAAAGTGTTTGAAAACAATTATTGTCGCGTCACAAAGATGCTGTTAATCTAAAGGCAGCATCTCCCTTACGGTGGGGGGCATAATAACGGAGGGAAAGAAGATGGAACGTTTAAATAGCAGAGAAGAAAAATTTCTGGCTAAAGAAACAATTGAAGTGACTGGTATGACTTGTGTGGCCTGTGCAAACAGCATCGAAAAAGCACTGCAAAAAAAAGCGGGAATCAAGGAGGCAGTAGTTAATTTTGCTGCTGAAAAAGTTATAATCCAATATGACAAAACAAAGACGAATCGGCATGAAATGCTTTCTGTCATTGAAGGATTGGGCTATGGTGTGTTTGCTGGGGAAAGGAACTTAAAAAGCGGCCTCGACAAGGAAGCACAGGAGCGAGCAGAGCTGCTTGCGCGTAAGCGGATTGTGATTTTTGCCATGGGTATTACCGCAATTATTGAAATCATGATGTTGTTAGAAGTGCTCTATCATTTCCATCTTCCTTACCATAACTGGGTTATGCTGGTCGCTGCCACACCGATTGTCTTTTGGGCCGGACTACCTACTCACCGTGGTGCTTGGCGTTCCATCAGCCATGGCAGCACAAATATGGATGTATTAATTTCACTTGGTACATTATCCGCCTATGCCTGGGGCATCGTCGCCTTTTTTATCCCTTACACAGTTTCATTTATGGGAATTTCCGGAATGATTATGTCTTTTCACCTGTTGGGACGTTATTTAGAGGCTATCGCCAGAAGTAAAACATCTAGTGCTATCAGAAAGCTGCTGGAACTAGGCGCTAAAACAGCTCGCATTATTGAGGATGGCATTGAAAGAGAGATTTCGGTTGACTTGGTTCAGGCCGGAGATGTAGTTGTTGTCCGTCCTGGGGAAAAAATCCCTGTTGACGGCGAAATTATTCAAGGTTATACAACCATTGATGAATCGATGGTAACCGGCGAAAGTTTGCCGGCTGAAAAAACAGTGGGTGACCAAGTAGTTGGTGCCACTATCAATAAGAACGGATTTATCCAATTTAAGGCTACAAAAGTAGGAAGAGATACTTTTTTAGCGCAAATTATTAGGATGGTAGAGGAGGCGCAGGGCTCCAAAGCACCTATCCAAGAATTAGCAGATAAAGTTACAGGCTACTTTGTTCCCGTAGTAATTTTAATTTCACTGGCTACCTTGTCGGGATGGTTGCTGTTTGGGGGGATAGAAGCGCTAGACCGGGCTGTTTTTGCTGCCATTGCTGTACTGGTGATTGCTTGTCCTTGTGCTCTGGGATTAGCAACACCTACCGCCATCATGGTAGGCACTGGAATTGGTGCGGAACGCGGTGTTTTGATCAAGGATGCTACCAGTCTGCAGACTCTGTTGGATGTAGATACGATTATCTTTGATAAAACCGGGACTATTACCAAGGGTGAACCTTCCGTTACAGAAATTATCAGCACTGGTGCGCTTACAGAAGATGAGCTGCTAAGCTTGGCTGCCGGTGGCGAAATAGGTTCAGAACATCCGCTGGGTCAAGCAATAGTGCGTGCAGCCATGGAACGTGCCATAACACCAGAGGGCGCCACTGATTTTCAAGCTATCCCTGGCAAAGGGATCAGAGCCATAATTGCTGGAAAAGACGTACTTCTGGGCAACAGAAAACTGATGAATGAAATGGAGATTCAGACTGACAGTATGGAAAACACGATGGCAGAATTGGAAGATCAGGGAAAAACTGCCATGTTGATAGCAGTAAACGGGCAACTAGCAGGGATAATTGCTGTTGCTGATACTGTAAAGGAAGACAGCAGGCGTGCCATTGCAGCACTGACTAAGGCAGGGCTTACCACCGCCATTCTTACCGGCGACAATGAGCGTACAGCAAAAACAATTGCTCTCCAGGTGGGGATTGACCGGGTCTTGGCGCAGGTACTACCAGATCAGAAAGAAGCTGAGGTGCGGCGGCTGCAGGAAGAAGGCCATGTGGTGGCGATGGTCGGGGACGGGATTAATGATGCTCCGGCGCTGGCACAGGCAAATGTTGGCATTGCCATCGGCAGCGGCACAGATATTGCTATTGAGGCAAGCGACATAACTCTAATTCGAGGCGATCTTACTTCGGTGGTGACAGCGATTCGTTTGTCACGCCATACTTTCAGGATTATTCGTCAAAACTTGTTCTGGGCTTTCGCATATAATGTGCTGGCCATTCCAATTGCAACCACCGGTCGCTTAAGCCCTGCAATTGCAGCTCTGGCCATGGCTCTGTCTTCGGTGTCAGTGCTTTTAAACTCTCTGCGGCTGCGCCGCCAAAAATTGGATACTGAGCTTTAAGATGAGTAGGAGAAAAGATGAGTAGGAGAAAAGAAAAGGCCAAAATAGTTTTCACTATTTTGGAAGAGCAAAACCCTCATCCGGTAACGGAATTAAATTTTGAAACACCATGGCAATTGCTTGTGGCTACCGTGCTCTCCGCCCAGTCGACTGACAAGCAAGTTAATAAAGTAACGACTCTCTTGTTTGATAAATATCCTTATCCTGCCCAGTTTGCTGCGCTTACGCCGGAAGAATTGGCAGAAGAAATTAAAAGCATTGGTCTGTTCCGTACTAAGAGCAAACACCTGGTGGTTTCGGCAAGAGCATTATTGGAGAGACACGGTGGTGAAGTTCCGGCAGACCTCGTGTCTTTGCTTTCCTTGCCGGGGGTGGGTCAAAAGACGGCGAATGTAATTTTGGCGAATGCTTTTGGTATTCCGGCTTTGGCTGTCGATACACACGTGTTCCGCGTAGCCAACCGGATAGGTTTAGCTAAGGCAAAGACGCCGGTAGCCACAGAGGAGCAGCTGACTTCCATAATTGGTCGTGAGTTATGGGCTGATGCTCACCACTGGCTGATTTTACACGGCCGCTACATTTGTCATGCTCGCAACCCACACTGCTCACAGTGTTCTCTCAGAGAACACTGTGATTATTTCCAGAGTTATAGAAAGAAGTAAAGGTTGGTGGATTTTTTATCCGGCATTCTTGCATTAGATTGGAAATCCATATGGGATTTTAACAGCAATTTTTTCGTGGTGTGGAACGCTAATGTATATGGCGGAAAACACCGATAACTTTACCTATTACAACGATGTGCGAGGAAGAAATCGGTTCATAGAAATCGTTCTCCGGCTGCAGTCGGATATGGTCTTTTTCCTTATAGTAACGTTTTACTGTAGCTTCACCCTCCAGCATAGCCACCACAATTTCTCCATTTTGAGCATTTGTTTGTTGGCGTACTATTACCAAGTCTCCGTCCATTATTGCGGCTTTGATCATACTATCGCCGCGCACTTTAAGAAGAAACACAGTGTCCTGATGCACCAGCATCTTAGGCAGAGGAAAGTAGTCCTCAATATTTTCTTCTGCTAGGATCGGTTCGCCCGCAGTGACATGACCAACCACAGGAACGTTGACAACATCCTGGATAAACGGAGAAGCAGTAAGATAATCGAGCAGTTCGATGGCTCGCGGTTTAGTCGGATCCCGGCGGATAAACCCTTTTTCCTCCAGTTTAGCCAGATGGGCATGGACGGTCGAACTAGAGGACAAGCCTACGGCTTCCCCGATTTCACGAACTGAAGGCGGATAATTTTTTGCCTTTACCTCGTGGCGGATAAAGTTCAGGATCTGCAGTTGTCTTGATGTCAGGTCATCCAATCTGCAACACCACCCTTTTAGGAGCATTATACCATAACTAATACAAAAATCAAACATTCGTTCGTATTTTA
>QLUI01000260.1 GCA_018725345.1 Bacillota bacterium
CCAGGTGCAGCAGGATAGCTTTAATGACATCCGGCTCTTCGATAAAAGAAATGATTCTCATCTTGCCCGCACACTTTGGGCAGACAAGCGGATCGGCATGATTACATAAAATAGATCCTGAGCCGCTGTGGTATACTGAAAACCCATTGTCTGTAACCAACTTTTTTTAGCACTTCTTCGCATAGCCACTCTCCAAATTCAACCACACTTCTCTGATGACAGGACGGGCAGAAATGCCGGCAGCTGAATCACGCAGTAAATATTTCCTTTAATGCTCCGCAAGGGTCGCTTTCCAGATTCAGATCCAACACAGCTAACGCCTCACCCAGCTGAACTCCATTCATACCGTTAGGTTCAAGGAACGTGAATATTTCCATTTCCACTGCGGTAAAAAGCACTTCTGAAAACCGGTAGCCCGTTGCCAGATCCTCAAGATATTGCGGGCTCAATTCCTGTGGATTGTAGTCTAAAAAGCTCATGACAGACAACTCCTATTCACGCTAGACCAAAATATTTGGCCGCGACCTGTACTGCACATCCCGGCCCGCAAACAGCGCAGTCATTGTTCTTATTCCCACCGCCCAGCACTGCTTTGGCCTTCTCCTGGTCAATGGATAGCTCAATTTGTCTGTCCAGAGCCAATGCCACCCTGGCACGGGCCATTTGCAAATCCCTTTCCCAGGCCAGTTTATTGCCCCTGGCCAAATCGGCCACATGGGCAGCAATCCTTGCAGCAATGGCACCTTCCTTAACATCCTCTTCATTTGGCAAACCGAGATGCTCAGCCGGAGTTACATAACAGAGAAAATCAGCGCCTGCTGCGGCCGCAAGTGCGCCGCCGATGGCGGAAGTAATATGGTCATAACCCGGCGCTACATCGGTGGAAAGCGTCCCGAGAATAAAATAGGGTGCGCCATGGCAAAGACGCTTTTGCAGAAGCATAGTTGCCTCAACATGGTTCATCGGTACGTGGCCGGGGCCTTCCACCATAACCTGGACACCCGCCTCCTGCGCCCGAGCCACCAGTTCACCGGCAACAATTAAGCCCTGAAGCTGTGCACTGTCCAGAGAATCTGCTGTAGAACCCGGACGGATCGCATCCCCCATACTTAAAGTGACATCATACTTTTTCAAAATATCCAGCAAACGGTCATACTCTTCATAAAGAGGGTTCTCCCTGTTATTGTGGAGCATCCAGCCGGTAAGAAAAGCGCCTCCCCGGCTGACGACATCCGTCACCCGCCCTGAAGCCTGTAAGCGCCGGATTACATCAAAGTTCAGTGCGCAATGGATTGCCATAAAGTCCATACCATCGGCGGCATGTTTTTCAATGGCTGCAAACATATCTTCTGCCGTCATCCTCACAATACTGCCCCGTTTTTCAACGGCTTCAATGGCTGCCTGGTAAATGGGCACACTGCCTACGGGGATTTTCGCGGTATCCAGAATCAGCCGCCGCATGCCGTCAATATCGCCGCCGGTACTTAAATCCATCAGCGCATCACAGCCGGTCGCTTCCACATGAGACAGTTTTCTCTTCTCCATAGCCCAATCCGACCGCTCACTGGATGTGCCGATTAACGCATTAACTTTTACACGTAAATCCTGTCCGATCCCGCAATAATTAAACACTTTACGATTGGTATTTCTGGGAATCACAATTGTACCTTTGGCAAGCCCTGCCTGAATCACGCTAACATTCACATTTTCCTGAGCCGCTACCCATTCCATTTCCGGTGTAATCTTACCAGCCTGTGCTGCCAGCACAAGAGTCATAGTTTTCATCCCCCTAACAGCTTAATTTTGCAGTCCCCAAATAATTTGAAACCAGATCCATGGCGCAGTATTTGCCACACATGGCACACGCCTTAGACGAGTCTTCACTTCTTGTTTTTCTCATGTATTCCGCCCTCTGCGGATCGATGGCAAGCTCGATTTGTTTCTTCCAGTTTAATAGCTTTCTTGCTTTGGAAAGTTCCAAATCCCAATCCGCAGCTCCGGGATGGCCCTTTGCCAGATCACCTGCGTGAGCAGCAATCCGGGCTGCCACCACCCCTTCCCGTACCTGCTCAACATTAGGCAAGCCCAAATGTTCAGAAGCTGTAACATAGCAGAGAAACGCTGCGCCGGCCCAGGCACTAAGCGCACCGCCGATAGCAGCGCTGATATGGTCATACCCTGCCGCAATATCTGTCACAACCGGTCCGAAAACAAAGTAAGGCGCACCCTTACAAAGACTCCTCTGCAATACAACAGTTGCCTTCAGGTGATTGAGAGGCACATGTCCCGGACCTTTGACCATGATCTGCACACCAGCTTCCCTAGCCCGGCGGACCAATTCGCCTAGGATCACCAACTCATGCACCTGTGCTCCGTCAAGAGAGTCAGCCAGGCAACCGGGCCGCATGCCATCCGCCAAACTGACCGTAATATCATATTTACGGGCAATCTCCAGAACCCTGTCATATTGTTCATACAAAGGATTCTCTCTCCCGTTATGAACCATCCAGCCGATTAAATGTGACCCGCCATAACTAACCAGAGGATCAATCCGTCCTTCCTGTTTGGCTCTCCTCACAATATCCATCGTTGTACCGCAGTGCAAGGCAAGAAAATCCACACCGTCAGCCGCCTGCCGCTCAATCACTTCAAACAGCTCATCAACATTCATCTTAACAGAAGAACCATATTTCTTTGCCGCCTCCGCGACCGCTTGATAAAGCGGCAGTGTGCCAACAGGGGTAGTGCTCGTAGCCAGTGTCACCCTGCGCATCCTGTCAATATCGCCGCTCACACTCAGGTCCATAATCGAATCAGTACCCGCAGCCACCGCCGCCCTAATTTTCTCAACCTCTGTATCCACTTCCGCTTGTTCACCATATAAACCTATACTGGCACTAACTTTTGTCCGCAGTCCCGCACCGATACCTACAGCACTGACATTACAACGCTTCCTGTTGCGCGGTATAACAATCGTACCCACTCCGACCCCCTGTCTCACAAAATCAGCATTAATCCCTTCTTGGCCGGCTACATGCTCCATCTCCGGCGTAATCACACCTTGTAACGCACTCTCTACCTGTGTCAACCCAATTCCTCCTTTTTAAAATAAAAAAG
>QLUI01000261.1 GCA_018725345.1 Bacillota bacterium
ACACACGCCCCTCAAGCGTGCGCGTCTGCCAGTTCCGCCACCCCGACATATTTGAGGCTCACTCAGAGTCCGTTATGAATATACCATATTGGGTGACAAAATGCAAGCCAGATTAGCCTTGGTGGATTTACCCTTCTCCCTCACAATCTTTGCAATCTGTAATCTGATTTTTTTCATTGACAGAAAGAATTCTGGGCTTAAAGGTTAGTGCTTCGTTTTCAGAAACCTGAACGTATGAGATGATAATGATAATATCCCCTGGCTGGACAAGGCGGGCAGCAGCACCGTTTAGGCAGATAGTGCCTGTGCCTCGTTTCCCTTTGATGATGTAGGTTTCGAAACGGGCGCCATTATTATTGTTGACGATCTGAACCTGTTCGTAGGGAAGCAGGTCAGCCGCATCCATCAGATCCTCATCAATGGTTATACTGCCTAGATAATTAAGGTTTGCGTCAGTAACAGTTGCTCTATGAATTTTTGATTTACACATTGTACGTTGCATTAGCTAAACCTCCACAATGATGTTGTCAATTAATCTGGTTTTGCCAAAACGGACGGCCAAAGCAATCAGTGTACGGCCACTTATTTCTTTTACCGGTCTTATTTCTTCTGTATCAACTACGGCAACATAATCAATGTTTGCCAAAAGTTCAAGAGAGATTTTCTCAACAATAAAGGCTTGGATAACTGCGGCGTCCCTTTGTCCGCCTTGAATTTCTTCTGACGCCTGCGAAAGGCTTTTATAAAGAATCGAGGCTGCACTTCTTTCTGCCGGAGAGAGGTAGCTGTTACGAGAACTCATGGCCAAACCGTCTGCCTCACGAACGGTAGGTATAATATGAACCAGAACATTCATGTTCAGATCCCTGACCATCCGTTGAATTACCAGTGCCTGCTGGGCATCCTTTTGCCCAAAATATGCTTGATCTGGATTGACAATATTAAAAAGTTTTGCGACTACAGTGGTGACACCGCGAAAGTGGTGGGGACGTGACGCACCGCAGAGCACTGCCGTTAAGCGTTCCACATCTACATAGGTGGCATGCCCTTGAGGATACATTTCTTTAACAGTGGGGGCAAAGATTATGTGGCCGCCGGCTTTTTTAACTTGAACCGCATCGCTTTCAAGGTGGCGTGGGTATTCTTCATAATCTTCACCAATACCGAACTGTAGAGGATTTACAAAAATACTAAGGATGGTTAAACCGTTTTCTGCTCTTGCTTTGTCGAGGAGAGCCAAGTGGCCTTTGTGCAGACAGCCCATGGTAGGAACAAAGCCAACCAGTTTACCCTGAGAGCGGGCTTCTTTTATACGTGCTCTCAAAATGCTGATCTCCCGGATGATTTCCATTAAAACTTCTCCCTTAGTTTCTCGATTATGCTTTCATCCATCGTGAAGGTGTGTTCCGGAGCAGGGAAAGAGGCATCCTTTACTTCTTTGGCATAGGAACGCATTGCGTCAACCATTGGGCTATAAAACTGGCCGAACTGTTTTACAAACTTAGGACGCAGCTCGGTTTGCAAACCAAGAATATCATGGTAGACCAAAACCTGTCCATCACAATATACTCCAGCGCCGATGCCAATCGTGGGAATAGAAGTTTTTTCGGTAATAAGCCGACCTAGCTGCCAGGGGATGCCTTCTAAGACAACGGCACAGGCGCCAGCATCTTCCAAAGCCAGCGCGTCTTTTAATAATTGTCTGGCCATACGCTCATTTTTCCCCTGAACGACAAAGCCTCCCATCTGACCAACCGATTGAGGTGTAAGGCCGATATGACCCACTACGGGAATGCCGGCTCGAACAATTTTCTCTACTGTTTTAGCCATCTCTTCTCCGCCTTCCAACTTCACAGCTGGAGCACCGGTTTCCTGGATTGCCCGGCCGGCGTTGCGCAGAGCATCTTCTTTTGTGACTTGGTAAGTCATAAAAGGTAAGTCAATAACTACCATGGCCCGTTTGGTGCCGCGCACCACCGCTTTACCGTGATGAATCATCTCATCCAATGTAACGCTAAGCGTATTTTCGTAGCCCAACACCACCATACCCAGTGAATCTCCGACTAGGATCATCTCCACCTCAGCCTCGTCGGCTACCTTGGCGGAAGCGTAGTCGTAAGCTGTGGCCATAACTATTTTCTCTTTATTTTCTTTCATGCTGGTAAGCGTCAGAGTTGTAATCCGTTTAGTCAATTTTTATTACCTCCCAAATATTCCAATATTTTTTTACGCTCCATCTCGCCAAG
This sequence comes from Bacillota bacterium, assembly GCA_018725345.1. Taxonomy (GTDB): domain Bacteria; phylum Bacillota; class Dethiobacteria; order Dethiobacterales; family Dethiobacteraceae; genus GPS1B09. Next base: position 2,247 of record QLUI01000261.1, read on the forward strand.
AGTTCCTTTGGCAACTGCCAAATCTACCGTTGCTAAGCCGAAAAATTTATAGAACGGCATTAGCTCCGGAAGTTTCTCTTGCAGGGCCAAAAGATGGATTTTTATCGTAGATGCGTCGCCGCGGGCGATGGGACCGGTGAGAGCCCGGGTTGGCCCAACCCGTTTGATGTTTTTTAAAGTCCCCTCAATAAGGGGATACAAGGCCGGCAGTCCATCATCTCTGCAGACACCGGCGGCTTCCATGACCTGTAGCGCTTCTTCAATCAAGGTTGTGAAGTAATTGCAGGCTATACAGGCGGCAGCGTGATAAAGCGGCTTTGATACGGTAGATATTTCAAGCAGTTTGCACCCTATATCTTCCACCAGTTGACGGGCAATAGGCAATGCCCCCTCATGTCCTTCTACGGTAATAAATGAGCCTGGGAGGTTCTGAATGCCCGCATCAGGGTTTGCAAATGTCTGTAGCGGATGGAAAGATAAGGGGTATGCACCGTTTATGCTAGCGCTTTCCAGAATAGTCGAGCTATGAGCGCCGCTGGTATGTGCGACAATGGCTCCGGCAGAAAAACCGTTTTGGGCAGCAATCTGCTCGCAAACTTCCGCCACGACTCTGTCTGGAGTTGTAAGAAAAATAACTTCTGCTTCTCTGGTAAAGATTAGCGGATTTGTGCCGTGGGCTACGCTTACACGCTGGGCTGCAGAAGTAGCTGAGACTGCACTAAGACTGGCTATTCCGGTGAGCTGATGACCGGCAGCCTGGAAGAGAACTGCCAAGGCTGTACCGACGTTGCCAGCGCCGATAATAGCGATACGCATGGGCCACCTCCTTGTGAAAATTTTCCACGGCAACAAGAAAAACGCTTC
>QLUI01000262.1 GCA_018725345.1 Bacillota bacterium
ACTCTTCACCTACAGGATAGCAGACGAAGATTAAGGGAGTGTTAAGGGAATGTTAAGAGTTTGTTAAGAGATGGTTAAGATCCCGTAAACGCCTTATTCATGAACCGCTACCATATGGTCACCAACTTCCCGCTCTCCATCTGTGCTACAATACCAGGAGTCGGCCGGTCACGACTGACAATACCGGCATCGGTTTGAAGAATCGCGATATCTACCCACCGGGGAACCTCATTCCAACATGGAAGGATCGTCTGATTCGATGAACATCCAGATGAGCATCCAGGAAATGGAGACGCCTGAGGAGCAGGAGGCCGCTGTGCAGGAGGCGCTCCAGCGTGCTGAGGCACTGCGCAAGAAAAAAGCCTACCGGGAGGGGATCGATATCCTTGTCGAGGTGTTAAAGTACGGGGTCAACAGGGGGATGATCTACTATCGCCTGGGTAACCTCTACATCGACGGAGGCGACCTCAACTGGGCGGAGTACGCCTACAAGCGCGCCATCGAGGTCGATCCGCACCACGCCAACGCAATGCATAATCTGGCGCTCGTCTACAAACAGCAAAGGAAGATATCCCTCTACATGAAGACCTACAAAGAGTCACAGCGCATGGCCTATCTTCATCGGCGGCAGAGCGCCAGACTCCCCCTGGAGGAGAAGCACCAAGCCCGTCTCAGCCTCAACGTTCTCCTCTGGGGCCTCGCCGCTGGCGGAGTCATCATCCTCATCCTGTTCCTCCTCGGTTACTGGTAGGGTGGGATGTTTGACGCAGGCAACTTGGGGTTAAAGAAGGCGACGTTGATTTTCAACCCTCGTAGCGCTCCAAGAATTCGGCTGGATTTAATACCGCTACCCCCTTAGAAGCATGGGGAGGATAATGACGCTTATTCCCGGTGATTAGAGCATCAGCTCTACTGGCTAGCACAACCTCGAGGAAGGGTTCATCATCAGGGTCGGGAAGGCGCACTTTAAGGGGGCTTGCCGTGGTCAGAAATCCCTCTGCTTCCACTAACTCCAGGAAGGTATCTACTTGTTCCCTGGTGAAATGAAACTTCTCTCGCAGCAGCACCTCACGGTATTCCAGGAGGATACGGACATCATATGCCAGTTGGAAGGCTCCACTGACTATGAGTCTGAGGATTGCTGCTGGCTTACCATAAGGTTTGAGAAGGCCCGAAAGAAGGACATTGGTATCGAGCACGATTCTCACTCCCTGCGACCCCGCACCGCTTCAACTTCAGCCTCGATCTCTTCGTCAGATAGCTTATCGAGCCCAAGCTGAACCGAGGTTCGCTGCATCTCTTCCATGGCTAATGTAGCTCGAGTACGCCGCAGTATAGTGAAGGTGCTTTCCATTGTGTCCTCATTTATGCCGGTGAGCAAAGCGATTGGTTTGCCGTTAGAGGTGATGATAAGTTCCCTCTCCATCTCCAGGCGCTTCCAGATTTCTCCCGGTTTGAGCCGCAGGTCCCGTACGGTAACGAACTTCATCTTAGTCCCCTTATAAAGATAGTTCTTAATTGTCCTACAATAAGTATACAAGCCTGGCAGAAGTAAGGCAAGTTGTTCTTTTTGTTGATGGCGCTGAGAGTTCCGATTGGAGTGGCGAAGAGATAGGCGACCAGGAGCGCAAGCGACATCAAAAGAACGGTTGGACCGATCCGGGTTTGTGGAAATGGGGTCAACTCTATTTTTTGCGATTTTTTCATCACCGAGAAGAGCGAAAGGGAAAACAGAGTTGACCCCATTTTGATTCCTCCTGGCTCAAGACTCAGCCAAACTTGCCGCCAATATACTCCCTGGTTTTCTGGCTTTGCGGGCTTTTGAATACCTTGCTTGTTTCCCCAAACTCCACAAGCTCCCCCAGGTAGATGAAGGCGACGTAATCGGAGACTCTCAGGGCTTGCGGTAGATTGTGGGTAACAATTACCACAGTGCATTCCTCTTTTATAGAAAGGATGCTGGACTCAAGCTGGGACGCGGATATGGGGTCGAGTGAGGACGCCGGTTCATCCAGGAGGATAATATCGGGCGAGATGGCTAAACTTCGGGCGAAGCACAAGCGCTGTTGCTGCCCCAGGGAAAGAGCAAAGGCATTATGCTCCAGCCTGTCCTTCAGCTCCTCCCAGAGCGCCGCCTTCACCAGGCTCGATTCAACCAAAGGCCCGTAGTCTGCCCTGCGGTGATGATTATCATTATTGGCCTTAAGGCCGTAAAGAACATTTTCCCTTACCGACATGGGGAAGGGATTGGGCTTCTGGAATACCATGCCTACTCTCCTTCGTAGAAGCACGGCATCCATCTGCTGTATATCCTCCCCATCGAGATAAATCTTCCCTTTCGTCTTGCATCCTTTGATAAGGCTGCTTAAACGGTTAAGGCAGCGCAGGAGAGTAGTCTTGCCGCACCCGGAGGGACCTATGAGGGCGGTCACCTTTCCCGGCGGGATGGAAAGGTCTATCCCCTTTAGGACTTTGATTCCATTGTAGGATACGTGAAGCTCCTTGATATCTATGGTGCCGGGCATCTTTTTCCTCCTCTATCCTGGTGATTGGTGATACACACCGTACCCCTGATTACTAATTATCAATTACATCTTCATGCTCCCCGGTATCTCCTGGCAAGCCTTTGCTTAAGGATGAGGGCAGCTATACCCAGACCTGTGGTGATGACTAAAAGCAAAAGGGCTGCCAGGTACTGATAGTCGCGCATAAGCGTTCTAAAGGTGAAGCCGCCCCAGCGGGTATCGAAGATAAAGTAGGAAAGGGAGGTTACTTCACGTAAAAGCCCGACCCCATGCTCACCTGTCCCCGCCATGAACATGATGACTGCTACGCTTCCCGCTGCCTCGGCACAGCCCATAAGAAACCCGGTAACGATGTTAGGCGACGCCCAGGGAAGGATGATACGGGTCAAGGTGCGTCCCTCCGACGCTCCCAGGGCTAACGACCCTTCCCGAATCTCGGTGGGGAGGGAGCGGATTCCCTCTTCAGTGGCTCGGGCTATTAGCGGAATGACCAGAAGGGAGAGGAAAATGGCGGCGGTGAGGAAGGAGCCATCTGCAGCACGCTGCCCTGCTCCCGCATCGT
>QLUI01000263.1 GCA_018725345.1 Bacillota bacterium
TTATAAGCAGGTGCTGGCGGAATACAGTCAATGTGAATGGGCTGGTGTCAGGGGGGATTATACCCGTCCCGATTCCCATCTTTTCAGGGAACTGCCGCACCGTCATTAGCTTGCTCTGCCGGATATGCAGTAAGGAGGAGGCTGAAAATGAAAGCAATGATCATGGCAGGTGGGGAAGGGTCGCGCTTGCGGCCGCTGACTTGCGACCGCCCAAAGCCAATGGTTCCGTTGATGAACAGACCGATGATGGAACATATTATTGCGTTGCTGAAACGGTTTGGGCTGATAAATATTGGTGTTACGTTACAATATCTGCCGGAACAGATTGAGAATTATTTCGGCGATGGCCGTGAGTTTGGGGTGCAGATCCAATATTTTACTGAAACTTCACCACTGGGGACGGCAGGTAGCGTGAAAAATACCGGTTCTTTTTTGGATGAAACCTTTTTGGTGCTGAGCGGTGATGCACTTACAGATTTTAATTTGCAGAGCGCCATTGATTTTCACCGTCAAAAAGGTGGTGTAGCTACCTTGGTTCTGACTTCAGTGGAGAATCCGCTGGAATATGGGGTTGTAATCGCTGACCAGTCCGGCCGGATTACGCAGTTTATGGAGAAGCCCAGTTGGGGTGAAGTTTTCAGCGATACAGTAAACACCGGGATTTATATTTTGGAGCCGGAAGCACTGCAGTATGTGCCGGAGACAGCCAGATTTGATTTTTCTCAGGATTTGTTTCCATTGTTAATGGCTAGAGGTTATCCGCTTTATGGCTATGTTGCAGAGGGGTATTGGTGTGATATTGGCAATTTACAGCAGTATCATCAAGCGCATCTCGATATTCTCCAAGGCAAAGTCCAGTTCAAGCCGGTGGAGCGGGAAATTGCCCCAGGCGTGTTTGTGGGGGAAGGTGCGGTGATTGAACAAGGCGCAGAAATTAGCGCCCCGGTCTTAATTGGTAGCGGCGCGCGCATTAGCCGCGGAGCCAAGGTAGGGGAGTATTCGGTAATCGGTGCCAATACACAGGTAGCGTCGTTTGCTTCTATTAAACGGGGCTTGCTTTGGCGCAATGGCTATGTAGGTAAAAATGTAGAAATCAGAGGTTCTATTTTGTGTAACCGCGTACAGGTAATGCGGGGCTCCTCCCTCTTTGAGGGGGCGGTAGTTGGCGACGATACGGTGATAGAAGAAAACTGCACCGTGAAACCTAATGTTAAAATCTGGCCTCATAAACGCTTGGAAAGCGGCAGCATAGTTTCAGAAAGTTTGATTTGGGGCACAAAGCCGGCAAAAAGCCTGTTTGGCTTCAACGGGATTAGCGGCATAGTCAACTTGGAAGTGACGCCTGAACTGGTGGCAAAGCTAAGCGTAGCTTATGGTTCACTGCTTGGCGAGGGTAGTCAGGTGGCGGTGAGCAGCGACGATTGGAAGGCTTCCAGAATGCTTAAAGATGCTGCCATGGCCGGCTTACTCTCTGCAGGGATTCGCGTTTATGATTTGGGCATATCTGTAACCCCGGTAACTAGGCAGGCGGTAAAGCAGCTCGGAGTAAAAGGCGGAATTCATTTCCAGTTGGCTAAAGAGACAAACACGCACACGCGTATTAAGTTTTTTGACGCCGAGGGGCTAAATCTAACGAAGGCCTGGGAGCGCAAAATTGAACAGGCTTATTACCGTGAGGATTTTAAGCGGATTCAAGGCGTCAACGTAGCTGAAGCTGTGAAGCTTACTAACTACACAGAATTTTATCTGGAGGCACTGCTGCGCAGCCTTGATTTGCCGGTATTTAGCACAAAGCGCAAAAAGGTTCTGCTTGCCTATCCCACCCCTTGGCTCTATTCTTTGCTGGTGCCGTTGCTGCAGCAGCTAAACTGCGAAGTGGTTACTATCTCGTTGCCGGCGGGCGAACCGCTTACCCTCATAGCATCAGCTCCGTACTTTGCCCAGGTTGCGGCGGCTGTGCAGCAAACAGGGGCAGATTTTGGTGTGGTAATAGATGCCAACGCGGAAGAGCTGGTGCTTTTTGATAAAAAAGGTCGAATTGTCGCAGATGAGCTCTTTTTAGCTTTGTCTGCCCTGATTGTGTTTCGTTCCGCTAAAGATGGTGCCACAGCTGTACCTATTACTGCGCCGACTGTGATTGAGCGACTGGCTAAACAATATTCAGGTCGTGTCATGCGCACTAAAACAGCGCCTCGTGCTCTGATGGAAGCATTGTCCGGTCTGGAGATGCGAAGCGGCAAAGTTGACCCGTACATCCTTTCTTTTGATGCGATTGCCTCCCTTGCAAAAATTCTTGAATTTTTGGCTGAGCAGAATACAGAACTGAGTGAGTTGCTTGATAGCATTCCGCCGTTTTTCCTAAACAAGCGGGAAGTCGCATGTTCATGGGGTGCGAAAGGCGCTGTGATGCGCCGTCTGATTGAGGAAACAAGAGATAGTGAGGTGGAGCTTCTTGATGGAGTCAAGGTACGCCACTCTGATGGCTGGGCTCTTGTGCTTCCTGATTCGGAGAGGCCTGTCTACCGTGTCTATGGGGAAGGATATTCGGCGGAAGCGGCAGCGGAGCTGACTGATTTATATGTAAAAAAGATAATTAAATTCCAGGAGGAACTAGACAGCATTGAGTGATACAGCCTTGCCGGCTGTTTTGCTCACACGTTTTCGCAGCTACGAACCGACATTCTTCGCTAAGATGCCAAAATCTCCGGGCAGATTGCATGGAGATTTTGGCATGTCTTAACGCTGCGGATTCCTGTTCGTTTAACGCTGCCGTCACTTAGTGAAAGTTTATGTTCTAGTAAAAAAAAGAGGCGCAGTGAAACTAAAGTTTCGTTACGCTTCTTTTTATTTTTATTCTGGATAAGTATTGTTAACCCATTTTGAGCACCCTTAAACAAGGAAAAAAGAATTATGAATGACTGATTTTTTCAATGATCATCCGGGGAATCATAGGGATTTACTCGAAGAAGATCAAAGAGTTGTTGAGCCCGACCATTCTGCTGCATTTGCTTTTTCCACGTGTCATCTTCCCGGTCAAACCAGTAGATCGTCACAATATGTTCCAGCATCAGAATCACCTGT
>QLUI01000264.1 GCA_018725345.1 Bacillota bacterium
ATACATCTTGGACATTCTGCCCTTGTTGGAGTCTCTCGTGGGCATGCAGGATCAACGCTTGAATGAGTGCTTGTGATTGCTGGCGACACGCTTCCCCAATGGTTTTGACGGGCAAGTTCCCTTTTTGTGGTGACAGAGGAAGACAATCCAGATGCAAGAACGAATAGGCAACGAACACCAGACACCAATGTTTCCCAAAGGCTTCGGCGCTTCTCATCCGATATTCATCCAGGCCCAGATGCCCTTTGCCGTCCTGATAAAAGGTCTCAATTGGCCAGCGTTGCAAATACATAGCGATGATCTGTTTGGCTCCCCAGTCCACCCGATTGGTGACCAACACGACATAAGTCCCGGTCAACGTAGCAGTCTCGAAGCTGATGATCAGCCGTACCTTGCCCAATTTAGGCAAGCGTGCCGTCATGGTAAAGCACCAATAGGTCTTCTCGTCGACGGTCACAGTCCGATAAGCATTGTGGGGAATGAGTGGCACGAGATCTTCCACCTTAATGTGCGGTCCCTCCAACGGGATCGATTCCCCGGCGGCATCCCTCAAAACAAAGCTGTTCGTTTCCAGGTTGCGGTTCTTCTTCAGCATGCTCACCCAATCTTTCTTCAGCTCTGTGATTACGGTCACCAACTCTTCTGCCAAATACCAGCTATCGAACAACACAACGCCAAACGGAACTTTCTGCTCAATCGCTTTATTGATCAGCTCGATCCCCAGTATGATCTTGGTCTGAAACTGCTGATGCCGGGTTTCGAATTCAGGGTCTTTCAGCAAGACAGGATCGACTTCTTTATGAAACCGCGTTCGTTCTTTCTTCTTGGTCGGTATCTCGCGCCCAGGGAAATGCTTCTGGACAAATGCTTCCCACTGGGTGAACTCTTCATAACGTCGATACAGGCGCAGGTCAAGCGGAAAGCGTACGGCGCCACTCACATAATGGGTGGTGACCGGGTTATGTGCCAGAGGATAGGTGCCTTCACCATGGTTGTAATGGCGGTCGACATATTCAAACACGTTGCCTACATGTTCACACAGCGTGTCATCTATGATCAGCGCCGATTGGCCCACCGGGCGGCGCCGCGCCACGGCTTGTCCTCGCGAAGGCGGGGATTTGTTCAAGCAAGTAGCTGACCCGGCGGTCATTGACTTGGTCTTGGAACCACGGTGCTTCGGAGAAGAAGCGGGACAGGTTGGTCTTATCGGCACTGTCCAGCACGCAGCGAGCGATGTTGGCCATGCTCTTGTTAGGGAGCACCATCAGGCTGGTCAGATAATGCTGAAAGTGCCGAAACTGGCAGCGGTTCTCAAAAAGGTCGCGGAAGGCATCCGCGTGTGTCGTCACCAACGGCGCAGGAGCAACGATAGGAAGTTGCATCAGACATTCCCCCTTTCATGTTCAAGTGGATTTCTCAATCATGAATATACCACCTTAAGTCAGAAATGGCAAAACACAACAGTCGAGATTTTAATTCTTGTCTTGTTTGTTCCAAGTATTTTTGTTGCATAATTTTATAAAAATTGGTAGAATAAAGCCAGCTAAGTGATTATTAGTAATTCCATTAATAATTATACATTAAGTTCGTATAATATGCAACAAAAGGTCGATATTATGCGTTCAATTCGTATAGAAACGAGTTAGGCGACATTTTGCTTGGCGACTTGAGTAAGCAAAGAAATTTAAACCTGAAAGCTATATTATTTAAAAAGGAGGATTATGACCCATGACAAAAGTAATAAGCACAATTAACCTAAAAGGTGGAGTGGGTAAGACCCAGATGACAGTGGCATTAGCCGAATTTCTGGCGATGGAACATAATAAGAGAGTCCTTTTAATCGACTTGGACCCGCAGACCAATGCCACTGTTATGCTGATAGACGAAAATGCATGGCTTAAGAAAGATCAAAAGGGGGAAACTCTTCTTCAACTTTTCAAAGATAAATTGGATAGGACTTCAATATTTGATATAAATAAAGCAATCGTTAAGGAAGTTTCAAATATAGGTGTTGGGATTAAGAATCTTGACTTGTTACCGTCTAGTCTTGGACTAATAGAGATTCAGGATTCTCTGCCACTTATCTCCGCTGGACGATTTCATGTAACAAGTCCTGTGATCATCTTGAAAGAAGCAATTTCTACTGTCTTATACCAGTACGATTTTGTACTAATAGATTGTCCACCCAACTTGGGTATCATTACCCTCAACGGACTTTACATTTCAGACTACTACCTCATCCCATGCATTCCAGATATACTTTCGACATACGGTATCCCTCAAATCCTTGGCAGGGTTCGCAGTTTCAAGAAAGAGGCAAAAATTGGTATTAAGCCATTGGGCATAATTATTTCGATGTTTAGGGCTCAAAGTCGCACTCATAAATCTATAACTCCGGAATTGAAACATAGAGCCAATCTAAGTCAGACAGATCCTAAATGGGTTCCAAGAATTTTTGAGACGATTATTCCATTAACTGTGAGAACAGCTGATGCAGCTGATTTCAGCGCGAGCGTAAACACGTTAAAGCAGAAATACGGTTACGGAACAGTATACAATGATTACGAAAATCTAACAAAGGAGTTTTTGAGCTATGTTTGATGATAAAGAAACCGCTAAGAGGGTATCTCGTATCCTTAAGTTACTTTCAGAAAAAATAGAGGAAAATCCAGACATACTGAAAGGAATGGGATTGAGTTTTGGTGATATTCCGATCATAAGTAGAAAAAAGAAAAAAATGGAGGAACCGCCCATTGACTTTGATATTTTTCAGATTTTTGCCGAAGGTGGAGAGCTGGCATTACGGCAGAAATTAGAACTTCTTGATTTGAGAACCTTAAAAAGGATCGTTGGTCAACATGGTTTTGACCCATCAAAATTAGCAGAGAAATGGCGAAAAAAGGAGCGATTATTAAATCTAATAATTGAAAGAGTTTCTGCCCGAAGTGATAAAGGAAGAGTCTTTAAGGAGTATCCGTGAAGGAGAATATCTTGGGGAATTGCCGCCAAGCAAAACGCTTCGCCACTATCGTGGCTCGCCCTTCGGGCCGCCTAACAGCGGACGTACGGCTACGCTT
>QLUI01000265.1 GCA_018725345.1 Bacillota bacterium
GAACCTAGATACGGCGGCAGGATTGCCTCGGCTCGTGCCTCCAACTGGAAGGCAAAGCGGGCGTAAGAAAGAAAGAAACTCTTACTTGTCATCATAGCAGCAACTTCACCACCCGTTTCCTTGTCGTCCGCGTTTTGACGGGCATTACCCTCCGGCCAGCTTACCGTTTCCGTGTTTTGCCTGTAGGCTGATTTGCGTTGGATTACAGCGGTTTTCTCCCCAACGCAACTCGATAGCGTCAAGGAAAAGCTTGTTCTCATTAAGGATAGCGTGCACTTTGGCGTATTCCTTGACAATATCGAAGGCGACGAGACGGACGATAAGGCTACTGTACATGGCTTCCTCAGGATCACTCAGCTTGTCGTTGGCACATTTGCTGGACAGATAGCCAACAAACAATTTGATCTCTTTTTGGATGGCTTTAATTTTACAGGTAAGGCTTAGAGCGAGCGAGTTTGGCAAATACTTCTCGATCTCATTCATGAGCCTTTGGCATTCGTTGCCTGATTCTTTAAAGTATGTCTGCGCCAACCCCGCCGTCGCCGGCGGCTTATCCTCCCGCCTCGTCTGTCGTGCGTCTTCTAACTTCGTCTGCTGGATAACAATGCTGAAATGGTAATTGCCTTCTTTATCCACAAACTCTTCTCTTTGCTGCCACCAAACTCGTTCAACCTGGTTATGCTTTTCAAAGTGCACCTCATGTGTCTGGGTGAAATCAATGCGGGCTTGCAGGTCATTCAGGATACGGTCAAGAACCTCACTAGCACTATCATTATTGCAGAGATCTTTGATGTTTGCGAAATCCGTTTTATAGAGGTTCAGACGCTCCTGTTCGGCTTCAATATCCTGCTCGCGGACCATCTGCCGCCACTGCTGGTAAAACGGCGCGCCCGCCCGCCGCTTCTGGACATCGCAGGCATCAACGACACGGGCAAGGGCTGCCAGGAATCGGATCTTGACCGGCAACGCTTCTCCGTTATGCTGAAAGCACATCTGCACGGGCGGAGGCTCTGTAATGCTGATCCTCGGGACGTCGTAATAGTTTTTTTCGTACTCATACGGGTCATCACTACAATGCATAGGCATGGCATATCGATGGTAGGCGCTTACCTTTGCAACAACATTGACGCTGTCCTGGCTGGCAAAAGCAAAGCGTGAACGCCCTTCGTCCAGCATCCGTTGTTCGCCGAGCAGGTGGTGCAGGTCGCGTATGACGGCGGGGGTGACTATGACCTTTTTGTAACCATACTTACACAAACGCCCGGAGATATGTCCGATGTCATGCAGCCAGACACAGGAGACGAAAGCGTAAAGATCCGCGCAGGTGAAAGTGCGTTGACCATCGCTACAAGATTTCTCATGATTAAGGATCGGAATAAAAATCTCGTCCACAAACTCCAGCAAACGCCCTAGGTGCTCGCGGCCGTGTGAGACCATGTGGGGGGTTTTGCATTCGACGCGCAAATACTCCGCCACATGCCTGGCACGCCCCAGAACTTCACTGCGCAAGGCTTGGTTTGTCCAATAGTTTTGCGCCATTATCCTTGCGCCGCCGACGCGTCCCTCCCGTTCGCTTAACGCTTCCAGCAATTCGCCCCAAATGGTGGGTTTCCAACTGCCACCGCTCTGCTCAATGCAGGCGTGCAAATTTTTCGGCAAGCCGACATCTTCAGGCGTCCCACCGCCGTTAAGAACGATGTGAATGAGGTGTGAGTTGAGCGCGTATGATTCTGCATCCAATTGCAGGGGTATTTGCGGCAGGTGAATAAGCCCTTCGGATGTTTCGTAAAGATAGACAACGGGGATTCCGTTAAGCAGCCCCAGCAGGCTGGAGAAAGGCGTGATGCCCTTGTAGCCGCCAGTGATGTTGAGCCAAACCTGGTATTTTTCGTTATCGGCCCTCTTCAACTGTTCTCGTAAAAGTGTCGCTAGACTCTTGACCGCCTTGTCCCAGTTGTTATACGCATCCTGACCTTCCGCCTGCAAGCCTTCGATGCGCTTCACATCGGTGGTCCAATCGCAGTACGCCAAGCCGCTGTGACGACTCAGATAAATTTGTAAGCAACGGGCGCAAAAGACGCCCTCGGGCGTTTGCGAATAAAGCAAGACCACCCGGTCGCCATTTTTCTTGCTCATCCCTGGTTGGCCTTGCTTGAGGAACCGCGCGTTGAGCGCCCACAGGCTGGCGATTTCGGCAGGTGCGGCGTAACGGTCATTGTCAGGGTTAAGTTTTTTCAGGCGAACCGCCGCCTGGTCCACTAGCAAGTTGTCATTGACAAAACGTTCCAATGCGGTATCTGCCGCCATCTTTCCACATGCCTGTTCGATATCTTTGGACAAAGTAGAGTTTTTTGGATCTTGTGCATCACTTAACACATTTGGTAGCTTTTTTTGAAGTCCTCGAATATCAAGTTCACCGGGCATTTTCATCTTGTCTATGAGCGAGGTGCCAACCGTAGTGATGACCAGCCGTTTCGTATTCATCTTGCTCCTCCTCTGCCCCGGCTCCCCGGGGGTGGGGCATCGTCGAAGCGGTTATCCGATAGTCTCGACGGGCGGGGAAGAAGAACTCCGCCATGCCCTTTGAACCAATCGCGGCTGGGATACTTTGGGTTCAAGTCTGCCGCCTGGGGGTCGTAGACGGCCCATAGGGCGTTCCAACCGTCCGCGAAGAACACCGCCGCATCGGCGCGGCATTTTTGCACCCACTGTGCTATCTGCTTGTTGGAGATGGGTACAAGAGCGCCGCCGAAGTTGCGAAACCGTTGGGCAGGGTTAAGCTGTTCAGCGCTTTTAATCTTGATTTGCACACTCCCCAAGCCGATCGGCTTGGCCTGGCCGATTTTGTGGCAGCGCCCCTCCAGTTCCAGCGTCAGACAGATCAACCCCAACTCCGCTTCAGTCAGGTTCTGAAAGTCCACTGTGAAGGAAAAGACGACATCTTTCTGGACTGCCTCTATCTCAATGTCCTGCCGCTCACGGGACAACTGATCACGGGACAACTGATCACGGGCATGATGGTGGTAAAACTTGCGGCCGCGCACGTGCCGGTTTTCTA
>QLUI01000266.1 GCA_018725345.1 Bacillota bacterium
TTTACTATCCGGCTCAAAGACCGGACGGTAGAACAAAGCCAACTTCAACCGCTGCGCCTGAAGCTTGACCCAGGCAGCAAAATTACGGGGCTTGCGGTACTACGGGAAAACGATTCTGAGAACAGGGCGGCAATTCTGCTGGCGGAGCTGTGCCACAAGCCGGGCATCAAAGAGAAGTTGGACGTCAGAAAGACACAGCGGCGGAATCGGCGCAACCGCAAAACACGCTACCGCGAGAAACGGTTTGACAATCGTACCAGGCCAAGCGGCTGGCTACCGCCGTCGCTTCAAGCCAGGGTTAATCAGGCCAGTAATGTCGTGGCCAAACTGCAAAAGCTGTTGCCCATAACCGCAATCAGCACCGAACATGCCAAATTCGACACACAACTACTGCAAAACCCTGCCATTGCCGGTATCGAGTACCAGCAAGGCGAACTTTTGGGTTACGAGGTTCGGGAGTACTTGCTGGAAAAATGGAAACGCGAATGCGCCTACTGTGGTAAAACCGACATACCGCTGGAAATAGAACACATTACCCCCAAATCAAGGGGCGGCAGCGACAGAATCAGCAACCTGGCTATAGCCTGTCGCCCGTGCAACCAAGCCAAGGGCAACAGGACGGCAGAAGAGTTTGGCCACCCTGAAATCCAAAAGCAGGCCAAATTACCGTTAAAAGACGCGGCCATGATGAACGCCACGCGGTGGGCATTGTTTAACAGGCTAAAAGAAACTGGCCTCCCGGTCGAGTACGGCACTGACGCTAGAACCAAGAAACAGCGTATAGAACATAAATTCCCGAAAACCCATTACTACGATGCGTGTTGCGTGGGTGCCGGCACCCCGGCAAATCTTGCGATCGGGCAAAAGTATGTTTCCATTTGGAAAGCGATCGGCAGAGGCACCAGGAGGATGTGCAACATAGACAAATATGGTTTTCCGATTTGTCACAGACAGCGCAAGAAGAACCACTTTGGTTTTCAGACAGGCGACATCACAGCAGCGGCTATTCCTCGCGGTAAATATCAGGGCATTCACACTGGCCGAGTAGCGGTTAGAGCGAGTGGCTACTTTGATCTAAAAGACGTTTCAGGCATCCGTATTTGTCAAGGTATCGGCCACAAACATTTTCGGCTGCTGCAAAGAGCCGGCGGCTGGCATTATGGTAAAGCGAAAATAGCATAGAAAGGAAAAGGACGAAGGCGTGCTTCCTCCCCATGGATGAATCCAGGGGCTTCCGCGCTACGTCTGGTGACTTCAGCGGCGAGATACACATTATACCTAATGGTAAAAGCGAGGTGGTTACTAACAAAGCACGCGGCAAGATGCGTGCCATGGTTGACGTAAGAGTTTGCCATGAGGAGGATGTGGACAACGTGCTTGCTCTACTTGAAGAACTGATGCGGGAATATGCGCAAGGTGAGCCTAACTTGGTGGCGGGGCCTACCGTGTTGGGGGCAACAGATCTAGCCGATGCTTTTGTGCAAATTACTATTGTCGCTCATACTGTGGCAATGAAGCAGTGGCAAGTAGAACGCGATATGCGACGAACGATAAAAAAGAAATTCGCTGAAAAGGGTATTAAAATCCCCTGGCCGCTGAGGGACATTTATGCTGCAACAATGACAAGGGGGAACGTATAGATGTCTGATTTTGCCGTCGGGCAGAAAGTTCGCATGAAAAAACCGCATCCTTGCGGTAGTGAGATTTGGGAAGTTGTCCGGATAGGCATGGATTTTCGGATTAAATGTGTCGAGTGCGGACGGAGTTTAATGCTCCCCCGCTCCAAGTTTGAAAAGGGTGTACGGGAAATAGTTAAGACGACGGCAACGCAATAGATTGTGCTTGAATGGCAAGGCTCTGTTTTCAGACCGTTATGAAGAGTTATTGAGTTATTGCGGGTGCTTGTAAAGGCTGGCTGAATAGGATACTATGTTGGTTGTACTTCCCTGCTTCCGTATTTGACGGAGGCCATAGACCATAGGGAGGAGGTGAATGGGCCGTGCTAAAATACGAAACCATGTTTATTTTGAGGCCTGAGCTGGAAAGTGAAGCTTATGATGCGTTGGTAGAAAAATTTAAAGGTATTATTGAAGCGCAAAATGGCGAAGTGACAAACGTGAATCGCATGGGACGTCGCAAACTGGCCTATGAGGTAATGAAGAAGTTTCGTGAAGGGTATTATGTGCTCTTCAACTATTCTGCTGAAGCAGGTGTGACTGCTGAGTTGGAACGGAACTTTAAAATTTCTGACGATGTGATTCGTTACCTCGTTGTTAAAGTAGGAGAATGAGCTTGTGGGTGGTGAAAAGAAGTGCTTAACTGCATCGTGCTTATTGGACGATTAACGAGGGATCCTGAACTGAAATATACGCCGGCAAAAGGTGTCGCGGTTGCTACCTTTACGCTAGCTGTAAATCGGCGGTTCTCTCAGCAGGGGCAGCAAAAGGAAGCAGATTTTATTCCTATTGTTGTTTGGCAGGCTCAGGCGGAAAACTGCGCCAAGTTTTTAGGGAAGGGAAGTCTGGTAGCAGTAGAAGGTCGGCTGCAGATCCGTTCTTATGAAGATCGGGAGGGACAGCGCCGAACGGCCGCTGAAGTTGTGGCTGACAGTGTTCAGTTCTTGGATAGTAAGGAAAAGCGCTCGTTTGATCAGACTCCCGCATTTGAGGGCTCCACGTGCGGCGAAGAAGAGGTCCCCTTTTAACTTAAAATAACAACGACGCTTTTGGGCGTTGAATTCCACTTCCGGCAGAGGAGGTTTTTGTATGCGTAAAGATCGTGGTCGTAGAGGCAAACGGAAAGTCTGTAACTTTTGCGTTGACAAAGCTGAATTTATTGATTACAAAGTGATTAGCAAGATGGCTCGCTTTATTACAGAGCGTGGGAAGATTTTGCCTCGGCGAATCTCCGGTAATTGTGCTAAGCACCAGCGACAGCTGACCATTGCCATTAAAAGAGCCCGCAATATCGCGCTCCTGTCTTACAGCGCAGAGTAACAAAACTGGGGCTGTAACTAAACACAGCCATAAGATGTCTCAAATTAA
>QLUI01000267.1 GCA_018725345.1 Bacillota bacterium
AGACCGGGGTGGACTTCATCTCCATCGGTGCCCTGACGCATTCCGTTAAGGCTCTGGACATCAGCATCGAATTTGACTGAAGGGGACTTTGTTTTGTTTGTTCTGAGCCTGTCGAAGGTTCTTATCACGAACGATACGTTTATCAGCTTTCAACATCTATATGTGAATAAATATCTTGACAATGTCGATGATATGCGCAATATCATCAAGGAGGGTTTTTATCGATTATCCCAAAAGCTCAGTTTTGCCGCCGGCTGGGTTGACAGATTCCTTCAACCCTTTTATAATGGTTTATGCAAATGACTATAACTAGCGTTCACGGTAGATCACCTTCCTCTGCAAGACCGCCCAGCCCGCTATCAACCATGCGACGCTTAAGACTACCAAAATGCTTAGGGAGAACAGATCAAACCGGTCAGAGAGCACAAGCGCCCTTATAAAATTGATTGCGTAGGTCAGAGGATTGAGATAGATGAGCGCCTGCAGGTACGTGGGAAAGATCTCGATAGGGAAATAGACGACGCTCACATATTGCAGGGCTCCCACCACCAGGCTGACGATGACCCCGATCTTGGTGATGTCACGAATGAAGGCTGAGATGGAGGCCAAGAGGCCTACGAGCGTGACCCCTTGAAGGAGCAGAATTGCCAAGATCCACAGCGTCTGAGGCAGATCGAGCTTGAGCAACAGGACCCGCCCCAATCCGAGGGTGAATAAAGAGGCGACCACGCTCAAGACAATGGCGCTCAACAACTTCCCCAGCACGATCGCTCCAGGCGCGATCGGCAGACTCAGCCAATAGCGAATCTTCTGCGAGCTCAAGTCAATGGTGAGGGTGATGCTGCTGATGACGGCAATAGTGACCATCGCAAAGCTGATCCAACCGATGGCCAAGGTTTGAGCGTATTCTGATCCGGCGATCTTCTGAAAGCCCCAGCTAAAGACCCACAGCGACAGCAGTTGATTGACGGTAAAGGGCAAAAGCAACTCCCAGCGGGTGAAGGCCGCTTTGAGAAAGATCTGCCATAACAATAGAGTAGCTTGCATAGCTCACACCTGGCGTAACTCCAGGACTTCCAAGCCGCGCTCCTCAAGCAGACGAGTTGCTTGTGCGAGTGAGAGCTCCCCAGCCAATTTGAGCTTAGTTCTGAAAGCTGAAGCTTGCTGAGGGGGAATAGTGTGTACAAACCCTCCTAACCCCTTTAGCAGCTCCTGAGCGACAGTCCCCTCAGCACGGATGACCTGAATGGGCTTGCCCAATTTATCTAACCCCACAGACTTGAGCAGCCCCTTAATTTCCTCTTCTGTCGGCTCCAACTTCTGCACCTCTAACAGATAAGGCTCAAGTGCCGCGCGGTACTCTTCTCTCCACCCCTTCACAATAGCTTCAACGAGCATCTTGGGAACCTCCTTGGCACTCTCAGCTAGTACGATCCGTCCGGCCTCGAGGTACACGGTGCGGTCAACAAAATCGAGCTTCCCTAGCTCATGGCTGACGAGCAAGATCGTCTTGCCCTGGCGCTTGCGGGTACGCAGCATCTCTTCGACTTGCTTACGACTGGACTCATCCAAACCGGCAAAAGGCTCATCAAAGAGATAAATTGGGGTCTCGATCAGCTGAGCTTTGAGCAACTCGACTTTCTTCTTCGTTCCCCCCGAAAGTTGAAAGATGGGGCGAGTTGGCTCACTGACGCCGAACTCCTCTAAGATCTGTTGGATTTGCTTTCTGCTCCAGCGTGCGCCATAGAACTTGGTATGAATATAGAGCGCCTCTAAGGGTGAGAGGAGCGAGTCGAAGAGTGTCTCTTGGAAGGCGGTCGTGCCAGCAGCTTTTGCACGGCGGGGCTCCTCTTTGAGCGAGATTCCGTCTAGCCAGATATCACCTGTCTCGAGCCAATAGACGCCGGAGATCAAGTGCACCAGAGTGGATTTCCCACTTCCGTTAGGCCCTTTGAGGAGCACCACCTCGCCGCGTTGAACGGTCAAGTCAATATCGTGAAGAACGACTTTCTCTTTAAAGACCTTCGAAACCTTTTGAATGAGCAAACCTGTACTCAAAGCCGCTTACCTTGCATGAGTCGAGCTGCTGCTAAGAACGAACAAGGCCGCTTTTGAATATATAGTCAATTGCAGAAATCATTATAATTCTCTCCACCCTACGATTACTGTAGTGCGACCCTTTAGGGTCGCCTCGGCGAGGCTAAAGCCTCGCACTACTAGTAATTTCACCCTCACCTAACCTCTCCCTTCAAGGGAGGGGAATCTTGTTTTAATTCTTTTTGCAAAGAACTATAAACAGCCTCGTCCGTTCCAGAAAGCTAACTCATCGTTAGATAACGATGATGATAATCTAACCATCACCGATGATAATGATAATCATCGTCTCCTCCTCCGTAACAGTTTAGTTTTTCCAAAAAGTTTTAACCACTCCGATTTATGGTGACTCCCCAGCGCCAGATTACCCTCATTATAAGTAACAGTTTAGTTTTTCCAAAAAGTTTTAACCACCCCGATTTATGGTGACTCCCCAGCGCCAGATTACCCTCATTATAACCCCGTCCCGGGAAAAAGTCAAGGGGGCTTTTGATTTCCCTCTGGACTCTTGCTTGTTTTCATGGTATCATAAAGTTGTGGAAGAGTCAATGCTCATTCAGGGACGGGAAATAACGCCTGCCGATATTAGATGGATTGGGCAGCTGATCGAAGCCAATCCATCCTGGAATCGCACCCGCCTTTCCAAAGAGCTATGCCGGTTGTGGGACTGGCGTAGCGCCAATGGCCAAATCAAGGATATGGCCTGTCGCAGCTTGCTGCTGAAGTTGGAGCAGCGCAGGTATATCACCCTCCCCCCACACCACCCGTTTGCCAGCAAGCGCAAGCGTTCGGTCTCTGTTCCCGATGTTCCCCATGAGACCGCTGCCATTGTCACTGACCTGAGGACCCTTGGTCCGGTTCAGATCGATTTGCTTGAGGATACAAGTCTCCTGGGGCTCTTCAAGTGTCTGCTTTCCCGGTATCATTATCTGGGTTTCA
>QLUI01000268.1 GCA_018725345.1 Bacillota bacterium
CCAAATCATTTCTGTCCTTAGAAAAGATTTTTAGTTTATGAAAATTCTTGCCAAAATTTTAATTGCAATGTTTCTTATCGTATGTGCTGTTATTTTAGTGCCTGCTTTGACAACAGCTGCTGCGCCGGCGCTGTCCGTCATCACGAGCCAGGGCCGCGCGGTCTATGTTATGCTCGATTACACGGAGGCAAGCGAAGGAATGCCGGCGATCAAGGCCCGGCTGGAACAAGATTTGCATGTTATTGAAAATGTATTTCAACATCATGTTATTGGAAATAATTTACCGTCATTGCGCCAAACAACAGAATTTGATAATAAACGTCCTATTTTGCTTATCAGAGCGGCGCATCACACGACCGGATATCCTCCAATTACTGAAGGCGTTTCTGAACGCCCCATTGCCACTCTTTCCCGTACGCCGGTTGTCGCCCTAATCAGTCCTTTTCCCATTGAAGGACCGGCGGGAATGATGATTGGCGGCGGCATTAAAGACACGAAAAATTTAGGCCAGGCCTATCTTATTGATACAACCATTGACCGGCTTTCTTTTGGCGACTTGTTGGCTTTTGTTTTGCTTTTGCCCCGTTTGAGCGAGCAAAGCCCGGTCCTAACTGTAAACGATGCAGAAATTAGGCAAATTAAAAACAGCCGCGAATACCAGGATTTTAGCAACTTTGAACTGGCATTAGGTCACCCGGGGATGTGGAATACGGAAGGAAAATCTTTTACTCCCGTTTGGAATGCAGGCGTTCTCTTTTACTATGTCAATGATTTAGTCGGTAATATATTGTTTAAGCTGGAGCCCCTGGAGTATTATTTGGCCAGACCTTCCTGGTCTCCGTCCATTCCTCGCTTTATTAGCGGTTCTACTAAAAGAGAACTCTTTTTTGTGGACACCTTTTCCGCTAAAACCCACCGCTTAGATTTAACAACCCTTTTCCCTGACAAATATTTACAGATGTCTGAAAGTATTGAACTGACGGCAACGCCGCAAGGAGATCGCATCTATTTTACTTTGGGTTTTAATTTGCCGGAAGAATTTTGGGAAATAGAGAAACATACTTATGTTTATAATCTGATAACGGGCAAAATATATTTTGCGCCGCCAGGAGAACTGGTAACGCCGCAGGCGCCGGAAGCGGCAGCGGAACTAATCCCTGAAAAGAGAGTGGGAGTAATAATTGAGCCTTTTATAGAAAGATTTCCCGGTTATATTTCGCCTGTCTGGCAGTTGCGGGGACGAGGCTGGCCGCAGGGACAGTTAAGCCGGCACGAGAGTTTTCTTGGCCATCATTGGGCTGATCTGTTGCCGACCGAAAACCAACTTGTTTTTCTGCCGGCTTCATTATTAAATCAAAGCCGTTTTATTGCCTATGCCTCCCAGGCGGAGATCCTTGTATATGAGACCATAACGCAAAAGTATCATCGTTTGGACTTAAAGGAGCTCCGCCCGGCTGATTACAAAAAAATCAGCGCGCTTCGTTTTGCGCAAAATCCAAATAGCCCGGAAGATAAAATCTATATCTTCCTTGAGGACTATAACCAGACAGTAGGGGCTTATATCTGGGATCTTTCAGTAAATAAGTTGGAGCAGATTGATAAAACCTTAGCGCAAATACAACGGGATGGGCAGGAAGGGTGGTGGGAATTTGCTTCCGGAATGGTCAGCTTTTCACTGCCGTCAGGCACGCTGATTCTTACGGGAAATGAAGCCAGTAAAGCGATAATCAAAGAATTTTTTACCTATCTAATTAATGTGTTTATTGCTCTGTTGCTCTGGTTCGGGGTGTTCTTTTTTATATTCCTGTTGCCATTTGTCTTGTCTAACGCAACAATGCTTTTTGCCGCGCTTAAACTAAGGGGCTCCCGGTTATTTTTTGGATTTGCCCCGGCATTAACTGCTATTTTCTTTGTCGGTTTATCAATCCTTGCTTTCATATTAACCATACCTTACACTGGAAAAATCGAAAGTTCGGTTTTTCCCTTACCATGGTTCTCTATAGAGATGGCTTCGGCTGCCCATGCGTTTTTTATGTTTGGATTTATAATAATTGTGACAGCGGTGTTGACTATTCTTGTTTTTAGACAGTCCCGGCTGTTGTTTCGGTCATTTTCCCCAAACACAACCGGCTTTGATTTGCATCAAGAAGGGAAAAGTGTAGCCATCTCCGCTTCTCTAGTTTACGGCCTGGCCGGAGCAGTCCTGCTTCTTTTGCTTTTTGCCCTTGCGGCGTTAAAGTTGCCATACCTACTGCCGGTTGATTTGGAGCCTTTGTTTATTATGGCGATGTTCTATGCGTTGTGCCTGGCAGTAACCTTATTCCTACTAAAAGCCCCTCCGGCTTTTGCCGGTTACCTGACTGCCGCGGCTGCTTTCTTAGGAATCGGTTTTTTTGGACACTACAGTGTCCGCTTTGCCGGATCTGTCAGCGGTTATTCACTTTCAGATATTGCCAGAGTGTTAACGCATGGTGACTGGCTAGGGAATTTTGCGTATATTTTGCCTCAGGTATTAATTTGTCTGGTTTATCTGGCAAGAATTTGGTTGGAGCGTCGCGGTTGGACATTGAAGATGCCGACAGTGTTGGCAACAGCTGCGATAATTGCCATCCCGGCAACATACATTGTTCTATTTGCCGAACGGCTGCACTGGGATGTGCCGAGGTTAGGATACTTTGCTCTGCCGGCTGCCCTTTTGCTGATTGTTTTAACAGCCGTTTCATTTATAGCGGCGCTGTTTCATCTTTTTCGTTTTCCCAGTCAACAGCCTTTGCCGCCGGCTGAGCCGCAGCCATCTATGGCGCCAGCCTCAAAGAAACTTAAAGTTCCCATTGGCCCGATCATGACCGGAATTGCCGCCCTGTTGGTTTTTATTATTCTAATGACTGGAGCAGTTAGAGGAATGCCGTTTATGCCGGGCGGATGGGGTTTATTGCTACTGCTTTTGTACTTAATAATATCTTCCGTTTTCTATCTTGGCTGGTTTTTGATAGTCCGTCTGGCAAAACA
>QLUI01000269.1 GCA_018725345.1 Bacillota bacterium
TACTGCCTAGCGCCAGGCGAAGTTCCGGAGCAGAGACTTTTATCTCATTGACTTGAAAACGAGTGACCCGACCAGACGGTCCTTTTTGGGCAATTTCCACCCTTATAACCTTACCTGGATCGCGTCCTACAATCTGCCTTGTCGCGGTGCGAATGCGGTAGAGAGGAAAACTGGCGGTAAAATTTTTTTCTTCTGCGGGAACAACAGCTCCTGCCATGCTATCAACAATCTGAATATATGGCGGATTCGGCCCCTTAAAGTCCAGCCCTTCCTTTGCCAACGCGGTTCTGGGGCCGGCGTAGGCGTGAAACCAAGCTCGGATAAACTGGTTATTATGAACGAGCACCTGTCCCCGGGTTTTTTCCACGGCTGTTCGTACATTTTCATTTATCCGGGCTGCATTATATGCCTGAAACTCTTTGATTTCTGTCGAAGCGTGAGCATTGCGTTGCGGAACGCCTCCACACTCCTCAATTTTATGCAACGTGAAGGTGCGGGCAACAATTGCCTGGGCTGCCAGTGCTTCTATCGGCCAGGTAGGATCCATTTCAGCCGCCACCACACCCAGCAGATATTCCTCCATATTCATGGTACGGATTTGATTGCGCTCTGCAATAAAAACTTGCAGTTTTGGCTCCTGATTGGCTCCTTGGCTAATCTCTGCGGGAATTGCAGGCGTCAATGTTTTTCGTTGCTGATCTGCTTTTGGTTGCCCAAAGGGCGCAGGCCTCAATTCTGGTTGAAGTCGAAATGGGCAACCGCTCAAAATAAATAGCAAAGCAACAAGCAATAGCCCAACTAACAACCGTTTTTTAGACACCAATTTTTTACCTCCTTAGAAATAATCGCTTATTGTTAGTATTCTAAGGAAAGCAGAAAATATAAGCAAAAGCAGTTAAGATCAAAATCAGGCGGAGAGGAGCCTCTCCGCCTGATTTTGATCTTATACATAGTTTGATAAAGAAATTACTTCACATTATCTTTCAGTGCTTTGCCTGCCTTGAATACAGGCACTTTAACTGCCGGTATTGTGATCGCATCTCCGGTGGCCGGATTGCGACCTTCACGAGCTTTACGTTCCCTCACATCAAATGTGCCAAAACCTATTATCTGTACCTTATCCCCTTGAGCCAATGCAGCACTAATTCCCTCAAAAACTTCGTTTACCACTTTTTCTGTGTCTTTTTTTGTCAATTCCGCCTTTTCCGCAACGACACTGATAAGTTCAGACTTGTTCACAAAATTACCTCCTATAGCCTTGTTTATGTACCAAGAACACTTGTAAGCCTATTCTCTAAAATTTTTGTAAATCCTTCCTAAAATGAAGGATTTTTTAGGAATTTAAACGTCTTTTTGCCTCATCCCACCATTCATCAAGCTTCGACAAGGAATATGCTGAAATCTCTCCTCCTTCGGTCTTGGCTTTCTCCTCCACATAACGCAGACGGTTATAAAATTTTTGAATACTGCCGGACAAAGCTTGTTCAGCATCTACGTTAAGAAAGCGAGAAAGATTAACGGCGGCGAAGAGCAAATCACCCAGTTCTTCTCCTATTTTTGCCTCTTGTTGTTCATTATATGCATCTTTTAATTCTTTTAACTCCTCTGCCAATTTACTCCATGCGCCACTTGCATCAGGCCAGTCAAAGCCCACGTTGGAAGCTTGGCGCTGCAGTTTTTGTGCTCTAAGTAGTGCCGGCAAATACGCTTCGATCGTAAACAGGGATTTCCGTTCTTCTTTTTCTGCTTTTTTTAACTGTTGCCAACTACTTGCTACCTCATTCAAGGTTTTTGCGCTGCCTCCTGCGAAGATATGAGGATGTCGCCTCTGCAGCTTTGCCGTAATTCCGGCCACAACATCATAATATGAAAAGCTGTGGTTTTCAGTGGCAACCTGAGCATGGAATATTATTTGCAATAGCAAGTCGCCCAGTTCCTCGCACAAGTCCGCAGTATTTCCACTGTCAATGGCACCTAGCACTTCATAGGCTTCTTCCAGCAGATAAGGTTTCAGGCTCTCGTGACTCTGCTCCCTATCCCATGGGCATCCGTCTTCGCCACGCAACTGACGCATCAAACGCAACAGATCTTGTGTTCCATATGAGGCAATTGGTGGCAGATAAAAAGAGGTGAGATGATCCGTAAAAGGCAGTCTGTCCATTTCATAGAGCGGGACTGTTACAATTCTTTTCCCCACAGAAAGACCGGCGGCGCGCACTGCAGTAACCCTATGCTCTTCGGGATAGAGCAGCATTAACTGCAACTTAACCCTCGAGGCAATTTGGCGGCTATACGCCTGAATAATCAGGATATGCTTGTCCGGGCTGTCCAGAAGCTTGTCCGGCTCCAACGCATCAAGCACTACCAGCCCGGCTTCCCGCGGCAAATTTAATTCACTGCTGACTGCTTCCACAAAAGAAACAGCAGGGAGAGCTCGACAGACAATCCCGGCAAAGGGCGCCTTTTTTAAAATAATCTCCACCGTTCTTTCTGCAAAGAATGGACTGCCGGGAACTACATAGACTACCTCATGATGCTGCAGCGCCGCATTAAGGATATAAAAAGCAATCCTTCTATATGTCTCTTCGAACGTTCGAGACTTTTCGTAGAAGAAATCCAGTGTTTTATAGGAAATGCCGCACCTGTCAAGAATGGCAACTGCGGGATGCCTTGCTGTCCTGACATAAACATGCTTAACTTTTTTTAGTACCCCCAGGGAACGCATTGTCAGTGCCTGCGGGTCACCGGGACCAAGTCCCACAAAATATACTTTTTTCATGCTCTAACCTCGCAATAAATGTAGTTTTTCCAACAGACTTACCAGCGGTTTTCCGATTCGCGGCAAAAGCAACAACTCACTGCGCCGGACTCCGCCCAGTAGCAAGTAGAGCAGCCCGAAAACTAGCGCGCCAGCGAACACAGAACCCAACGTAGCTACCTTATTTGCCGACGATAAACCAAGCAAAGGGTGGAGGGCGGCTAGGCGCGGATAAATCATCAAA
>QLUI01000027.1 GCA_018725345.1 Bacillota bacterium
GTCACTCGTTTTCAAGTCAATGAGATAAAAGTCTCTGCTCCGGAACTTCGCCTGGCGCTAGGCAGTACAGTGATGCGCTCTACTTTTATTAACGGCGTGAAGATTGAGGGCAACAATTTGGTGATCTCAGGCACCGGTTATGGGCATGGTGTGGGTATGTGTCAGTGGGGCGCCCAGGGGCTTGCAGAGAAAGGCCGTAGCGCCGCAGAAATCGTTAAATATTATTACAGGAATGTCGAGTTAACCAAAATGTGGGACTAGTAAGTCCTAATTAATAACGCAGTAGCGCAGCAGGGCGCTGCCGCGTTATTTTGGTCTAAAATTTTTGTTAAATTCATAGTTATGGAATAGAGACTGCTGAGTGCTCAAAGAAGGAGGAAAGTAAGTTGGAGCAAAACTATCAGAAAAACTCAAGCCAGCATAGGCTAATTATCCAAAACAGGGAGAGCATGGATGTAACAGGAGTATTGCATGTGGACAGCTTTGATGATGAAGAAGTGATTTTAGAGACAGAACAAGGGATTTTAGCTATCCGGGGTGAGGAGCTACATATCAGGCAGTTAAACTTAGAAAAAGGAGAACTGGCTATTGAAGGCCTGATTCTGGAGTTAACCTACTCGGACGACAAGCGCTTCCGTGACCGCGGCAAAGGCCTTTTTGAGCGGCTTTTTAAGTAAACGGGGGGGTAGCAGGTGCAGGATAGCTTTGTTTACGGCCAGTTACAAACTTTTGCATTGACTGTTGGCTTAGGCTTTCTAATTGGTTTAATTTACGATTTTATGATGACAGGTAAAAAACTTGTTAGGCTTTCCCGAGGTGTTCATTTCATTATTGATCTCCTATTTTGCCTGACAATGACACTATTGGTTTTCATTGCCCTCTTAGCCAATAACTGGGGCGAAATCCGAGCTTATGTTTTTATCGGGCTTGGCGGCGGAATCCTGATTTACATGTTCTTTTTTAGCAGGCCTGTATCAAGACTACTGTCAAAATCTTTTTCATTGCTAATCAGCTTCGTCTGGTGCTTTATTCGTCCCTGCCTGTTAATGTTCAGAAAAATTAGCCGCCTTATAAGTGAAAATATAAAAAAAGCAGGTAATTTTGTCAGGGAAAAGAAGGAATAGGCTGTGCCGGGCGCGAATGAAATTTAGGAGACTAGTGATAAAAGGGGCATGTGGATGGAAGCGAAACCGGTTCGACAAAATAAGAAACTTGTTTATTTGCCAGGGGCGAGGCGGTGTTTAACCGCTGGAAATAAGCTGTCTAAATTATTAATTATCCTCTTAATACTGTATTTCGTCTGCTTATTTGCTATGCAATCTATTCGATTTCTTCAAATGCGTCATACATTGTCTTCAATTGAAGAGGAAATTCAGGCGGTGCGCCTGCAAAACGAGGGAATGCTTAGAGAAATTGAACAGCTTCACTCACCGGCTTATTTGGAAAAAATGGCCCGCGAGGAGCTTGGTATGGTTCGCTCTGGGGAGTTGTTGTTTCTTTTCCGCGAATAGGACAACCTAGAATAGTTAGTTGCTATCTTTCTTGACAAACTGCTGAAACAGAATATAATTATGGTAGATAGTAAAACAAGGGGGAATTGTGTTCGTATGTCTTTAGTCGTGGGTGCCATTGTAGAGGGTGTTGTGACAGGCATTACTAATTTCGGAGCTTTTGTTCAGCTGGCGAATGGAGAGACCGGCCTGGTGCACATTTCCGAGGTGGCTGATTCTTATGTGAAAGATATCAATGAGTATTTGCAGAAAAAGGATAAAGTCAAGGTAAAAATCCTTTCTGTGGATGGCAGCGGTAAAATTGGCCTCTCTATTAAGCAGACGACCAGCAGTGGGGGACGTGGTTCTCACAGTAAAGTGTCTCGATTGTCTTTTGAGGATAAAATTAATAAGTTTTTAAAAGACAGTGATGAGCGGTTGCTTGACCTGAAACGCAACACCGAATCTAAAAGGGGAGGCAAAGGGTCCTCATTCCGTGCCAATATCTAATGATTGGTTAAGTGTCTTCATTTTTCACTGTTTTTGGAGTAGCAGCTGTGGTTGATATGTTTTTAGCAATAAGCGGAGAATCATCGTTGCTCGTTTCCGAGGGAGATATTTTGCTTGGCAGCCTTTATCACCTCAGCGAAGAAGCATAAGCTTGGCGCCTAGCGCCAGCAATGCCAGTCCTGCTACCTTAGGCCAAGTAAAAGGAATTTTCTCAAGTCCGAAAAAGCCGAAGTGGTCAATTAATAATGCTGTCCCTACTTGCCCGACAATAATGGCTGTGGTAGCTGTGGCTACGCCCAATTGGGAAATGCTAGCTACCACTGAGTAGAGGATAATTACGCCAATAGAACCTCCCAGATAAAGATACCAAGGGACATCTTGGTATCTGCTCAAATCTCCCTTTCCCAGACGTAGAAGGAAGAGCGGAATTAGTACTGTAGCTAGTCCCATCAGCTGAACGATAAATGTAGACTCTAACAAGCCGATAATTTTACCTAGACCTGTATTTAGAGAGCCTTGTATAGCCATAAAAACACCGGCAATAAATGCAGGTAAAAGTGCAAACAGGGACAATGTGCTACATCCTTTCTTAAACGAGTCATTTTTATTCTGTGCTAAGTGAGGCTGTCTATGCGGAAAAGATTTTTCTGCATAGACAGCCTCTTTTTCTGCATATCTATCTGAGGAGGCAAGATGGACGCTTGTTCGGGTAGAGAGGCGGGGGGTTTCATTGAAAGCAGTTGTGCTGGTGGGGAATCCTAATGTGGGCAAAAGTGTTTTGTTCTATCAGTTGACCGGAAACTATGCGACAGTTTCAAATTATCCGGGAACTACAGTGGAAGTATCCCAGGGCCTAGCCAGCATGGAGGGCAAACAGGTTAGAGTATGTGATAGCCCAGGCATTTACAGCTTATTGCCACTAACCGAAGAGGAGGCTATTACAAAAAAGCTGTTGTTTGAGAAAAGGCCGGCTGTAGTAGTCCATGTGGTAGATGCCAAAAATTTGCCACGCATGCTGCCGCTGACATTGGAACTGCAAGCTTGCGGCTTTCAAATCATCCTAGTGTTGAATATGCTAGATGAAGCAAAAAGGTTGGGCGTGCGAATTAAGCGTGGGGAATTGGCCTCGAGGCTTGGCATTCCGGTGGTGGAAGCAACATTTGTGCATGGGTGGGGTGTCGATGTTCTCAGGCGGCAAATCGCAGAGCAATTAAATAGTATTTTAACAGTTCGTCCTCTCTGTTTGTCAGCCACAATGCCAGAGCAGGAGCAACGGGAATTCATAGCTTTTGCTCTGGAGCGCCGACGGGCGGCAGAAAAAATTCTGGAGGGGATTTACAGCTGCGGTGATTTGAGGCGGGAAGCTTGGCTAGACAGGCTCACACTGCATCCTGTGGTGGGTTTGTTGTTTAGCATGGTTGTTGTCTTTGCCGGTTTTTTTGCCGGTCTTTTTCGCTCCTATGGCAGGCTTGCGAGTGCAGGCGGCTTTTTTCTTGCAACCGTTGCTATCTCTCTCTATGTTGGCGGCCGGGAATCAGTCGCCTTTGAAAGCGCTGTCTCTGCTGCAGCCGTTTCCCTTTTTCTCTTTGCGCCTCTTCTTCCCCTGAGGACTCAGATGCTGGATTCATTTTTGCCGCAGGGTGCTGAAGATGAGGCAAAAAAATCCGAGAGCTGACTGCAAATCGCATTAAAGACGATGCTCTTGTTTTTAGGGAATTGTCAGCAGCCTTTCAGCAGACAGCAACAGCAGAAAAGGAAAATCCTTTGCCGCTGGCAGCGCTGGTGGATGCGGTCGTGGAAAAGGTGTGCAAATACTGCACTTCCCGCAAGCGTTGTTGGGAAAAAGATTTGCAGCGTACCTATAATGCCCTGCTTTGCGTTCTGGC
The DNA here is from genome assembly GCA_018725345.1 of Bacillota bacterium. Taxonomy (GTDB): domain Bacteria; phylum Bacillota; class Dethiobacteria; order Dethiobacterales; family Dethiobacteraceae; genus GPS1B09. The sequence goes on from QLUI01000027.1 coordinate 3,887, forward strand.
TGAATTAGAAAGCGGAGACAACGTCAAAGAAGCGAGAAGCTCGGAATTCTTTCAAAAGATTTGTAAAAAAAGAGCGGAATTTCTCCAAACCGTAAGCCTGTTTTATAAGATGGAAGCTTACCAGCATAGCTGCAATAAACAGATGGAAGGCGGGCGGACACTGGTAACTATGCAACTGGCAGGCTTGTCGCAAATCATGTTTGCTCTGTCGAAAGAGGTACGGGAGGGAGTTCTTGATGCGCAAAAACGACTTAAGAATCAGTACTTTCATCTGGAAATCGGCGTAGCTCAGGCTTCCAAGGGAAATGCTGATATTTGCGGAGACTATTATAGCTACTTGGAACTGCGCGATGGGAAACAAGCGTTTATTTTGAGCGACGGCATGGGGAATGGCAGCATGGCTCAACAGGAAAGTCGTTCCGCCGTTCAGTTGGTGGAACGACTGCTGCTAGCCGGTTTCCGCAAAGATGCGGTGGTGCGCACCGTTAATACCATTTTGCAGCTTCGTTCTCAAGTAGAGAGTTTTGCCACTCTCGATCTTTTGGTGGTAGATGCAGAAAATGGGGAGGCTGAATTTTTGAAAATAGGAGCTGCCCCCAGCTATCTGCGTCTGCAGAACAGGGTGAGGGAAATTAAATGCCCTTCTGTGCCACTGGGTATTCTTGATGATGTAGAGTTAATGCCGGTGCTTGTCCAATTGGAAAATGATGTGCTGATTGTGATGGTGACAGACGGAATCCATGAAGCTTTGCCTTCACAGCCAGACTGGTTGAAAGAATATTTGGCAGGCCATGTCTCAACTCATCCTCAGGTGCTGGCAGATGAAATCATTCATCAAGCAAGGCATCTCTCCGGCCATGCTGAGCTAAGGGATGATATCTCCGTGCTAGTATGTCGCGCTAAACGCCTAAAGCATAAAATTCGTGATTTCGTTTCAAACTAGTCAGAACAGCCTCCCTTTACGGAGTGCTTTTTTTTGCATAAGAATTCATCTCGTTCAGGGAAGCTACGATCCTATGCAAGGGGGTTGTTAAGGGGGAGTTCCCTTTTTTCTTGTGCTGGCAGGAATTTTTGGCCGAAACAAGAAGAAGAATAAACATGAACGGGAGGAATTTTGTTGCGGGAGCGGGTAGAAAGAACAATTAAGGAAAACAGTTTATTCTTGGCCGGTCAAAAGGTGCTGGTGGCCGTTTCCGGTGGGCCAGATTCCCTCTGTCTGTTGCATATTTTGCATAGTTTGGCAGAATCACTGGAGATATCTTTGCATGTGGTTCATATTCATCATGGATTGCGGCCAGAGGCATCTGCAGAAGCTGTCAGCGTAAAAAAAGAGGCAATCCGTCTAGGTTTGCCCATTGCCGTCCGCCGTGTTAAAGTAAGAAAACTTCAGGCGCAATTAGGTTGCTCTTTGCAGGAAGCCGCCAGAAAAGCCCGCTACAGCATCTTGTTAGACATTGCACGCCTTAGCGGTGCTGTGCGAGTTGCCACTGCCCATCACCGTGACGACCGGGTGGAAACTTTGCTGATGCGTCTTATGTCTGGCAGCGGGATAGACGGCTTAAAGGGCATTCCCCTAAAGCGCACGCTGGAGCACGGCATTGAAGTAGTCCGACCGTTGTATTATCTTTCACGGCAGGAAATAGAAAATTATTGTCGAACATTTAAGTTGTTGCCGCTTTTGGATCAGTCTAATACGAGGCCTGAATATTACCGCAATCGCGTTAGACTGCATCTGCTCCCGTATTTGGAGGCAGAGTTTGGTACGCATGTTCGCAGTGCGCTGGCAAATACTGCAGAAAATCTGACAGAGGACGCCGCTTTATTGAATACTCTAGGGAGGGAAGCCTTTTGTGCTGTGACAGAGAGCTGCAGTACAAACGGAATTTGCTTGGATACTGATAAGCTAAATAAATTGCCTCCGGCACTACAGACTCGTGTTATTCTCCAAGCATTGTGGCATGCCGGCTCGGTAAGGTTAGGGAGACGGCATGTGGCGCAAGTTTTGGCATTAGCCGCTCATCTTTCTCCTTCAGCACAGGCGGTTATGCCAAATGGTGTGTTGGCTGCAAGAGCTTATCACAGAATGTGGCTTAGCAATTCCGTTACCCCGCGAGACGCCGCAATTAAAGTTACTGAAATCCACGGGCCGGGATTGACATACCTTTCTTGTTGTGGATTATGGCTGCAAGTTGAAGTAAAATCGGCGGGAGTTGTAGATTTGTCTCAGCTGAGCAAAAACGAAGCATACCTTGATCTGGAAAAAATTTCGTGGCCGCTTTTGGTCAGAGGCCGAGAAGCTGGAGACAGAATGCAGCCGCTTGGAGCGCCGGGTAGCCGCAAAGTAAAGAAAATTCTGGCAGACAGAAAAATTCCTTTAAGACAAAGGGAGCAAATTCCTCTTATTATCAGCGGCAGCCAGCTTGTTTGGTTGGGTGGAGTGGAGATTGCAGACTTTTGCAAAGTGACTGCTCAAACAGAAAAAGTGCTTTATCTTAAAATAGACAATGAACTAAGAGGTGGCGAATTTGCCGGAAAAAAAGCTTGAAAAAATATTGTTGGGCAGAAACGAAATTCAGCAAAAAATCGCTGAACTTGGTAGTCAGATCAGTAAAGACTATGAAGGGAAAGAACTGCTTTTAATTTGTGTTCTTAAAGGAGCAGTCATTTTTTTGGCCGATCTAATGCGCCACTTAGTTGTGCCGGCGGAGATTGATTTCATGGCTGTTTCATCTTACGGCGCATCTACCGAGTCATCAGGAGTAGTAAGAATTTTGAAAGATTTAGATTGTAGTATTGAAAACAAGCACTGTTTAATTGTGGAAGATATCGTTGACAGCGGTTTGACGTTAAAATACTTGGAAGAAAATTTGCTCTCTCGGCATCCTGCCTCAATAAAGATTGTGACGCTGCTAGATAAGCCGGATCGCCGTAAAGTAGCTATTTTGCCGGATTACTGCGGCTTTAAGATTCCCGATGAATTTGTGGTGGGTTATGGCTTGGATTTTAGCGAACGGTATCGTGGTTTGCCCGATCTGTGTGTGTTGGCCTAAACGGTGAAACGAGGTTGTCACCAGGAGCAGTATAGCCATAAAGTTAGACAATCCTCTGTTTTTCCGAGAGGATTTCTTTGACTAAAAGTTAAAACAGTATGCCGAATTTCCGTGAAGGTGTGACTAATGATGAAAGTAACGGTAAAGCTGTTTGCTACTCTTCGCCATAACCGTTTCAAGGTGGCTGAACATGAATATTCTGCAGCGCCGACGATCTTGGCTGTTGCAGAAGAACTTGGAATCCCGCGGGAAGAGATGGCTCTTGCGATGGTAAACGGAGTATTGGTATCAGTGGAACAAGTGCTGCAAAATGGTGATACGCTTTCCATCTTTCCGCCGATAGGAGGTGGCTAGCATGGTGTCATTGTCCGAATTTCTTTTGTCTCGGCTAGAGGGTGAGATGATTTCCTGGCAGGTTCAACAGGAAGCAGCCAGCCGTTACAAGCAGACCATCGGTCAAATCGAGGAAGAAATTTTAAGTGCAGGTTTTTTGCCTGCTCGCTATCAGCGAAATCGCAAGACAATTTCTGCAGCCGAACAACTGACACTTTTCCGTAGCCGAGTTACTGTGATTGGTTGTGGTGGCCTTGGTGGCTATGTCTTGGAAGAGTTGGCGCGGCTTGGTGTGGGACAGCTTGTGGCGGTAGACCATGATGTGTTTGAAGAACACAACCTCAACCGCCAGCTGTTAGCCACCATGTCAACTTTAGGTCGCTTTAAAGCCGAAGTTGCGGCTGAACGGATTGCTTCCATAAACCCTTCGGTAGAGCTTGTGCCCATTAAGGAAGTTTTTTCTAGGGAGAATAGCGAGCGACTGCTTGCGGGAAGTCAAGTGGTAGTAGACTGTCTGGATACGATTGGGACTCGGCTTTTGTTGTCTTCCGTTTGCGGAGAGCTAGCAATCCCCTTAGTGCATGGAGCCATTTGCGGCTGGTTTGGGCAGGTGGCCACTCAATTCCCGGGAGAGGATACTTTGGGGAAATTATATCTGAGATGTACAGAGGACAGAGGGATGGAAAAAATCTATGGCAATCCCTCTTTTACGCCGGCAGCCGTTGCCAGCTTGCAGACTGCGGAAGTTTGTAAGATTCTACTAGGCAGAGGTTCTTTGTTGCGGAAAAGAGTGCTTTACTTAAATTTATTAGCCATGGAAATGGATGAACTGCAGCTTTGAAAACGGAGGAGACGCTATGTGCGCATTACTTGATCCCTTCGGCAGGAAACTGGAATACCTGCGTGTTTCAGTAGTGGACAGCTGCAATTTGCGCTGTTTTTATTGCCGCCCCAGCCATGCCTGCCGTCCGCACAGTGTAAGAGGAGAAATGACTCGTGAAGATCTTGTTCGGGTCGTGACAGCTGGTCAGGCCGTAGGAATTCGTAAGGTTCGCCTGACCGGAGGCGAACCACTGATTCGCAGAGATATTGTAGAACTGGTAAGAGATATTGCCCAAATCCCCGGGATTGATGATTTGAGTCTGACTACAAACGGGACGCTACTTGAAAAACTGGCTGCACCACTTTCAGCAGCGGGGCTAAAGAGGGTTAACATTTCGCTCGATTCTCTTGAAGACCGCAACTTTGAGCAGATTACGTGCGGTGGTAAGTTGCAGTCTATATTGGACGGCATAGACGCAGCGTTTGCTGCTAGACTCACCCCAGTCAAGCTGAACATGGTGGTGATGAAGGGTCTTAACGAGCATGAAGTCGAAAATTTTGCGCGGCTGACAATAGAGAGAGATATCCAGGTTCGCTTTATCGAATATATGCCGATGTTGGGTCAGGAAGAAACTTGGCAACGGTATTACTTGTCTTTCCAGGAAATTATGGCTCTCTGTAAAAAGATTGCTCCGCTGCAATTGCTGCCGGAAGAAACCTTAAGCGGCCCAGCCAGGTATTTTCGTTTCCAGGGAGCGGTGGGGACGGTGGGTTTCGTTACCCCAGTGAGTCAGCATTTTTGTGCAGACTGCAACCGGTTACGCCTGACTGCCGACGGTAAAATTAAACCCTGTCTGTTTGCGGCAGACGAAATTGATCTGCGCCCGGCTTTAGCTGTCGGTGCTGACTTGAAACCACTATTTACGGAAGCGGCCGCCAGAAAGCCGGCAAATTCAGAAACCAGCCCTGCAGCCAGGGGTGCTACCTGCGGCCCTCTTGGGATGGTGGAAATTGGCGGTTAAGAAGGAGGAAAATGCTAATGGCAAGGGTCGTTGCCGTTTCTGTTAGTGAGAAAAAAGGGATGCGCAAAACTAACGTCAAAGAAGCGTGGCTGGAAGCCGAACATGGCATTACCGGAGATGCTCATGCCGGCGACGGGCACCGCCAGATTAGTCTGCTGGCAAAAGAGAGTATTGAAAAAATGCAGGCATTAGGCTTGGACGTCAGCGCCGGGGATTTTGCCGAAAATCTAACGACGGAAGGAATAGAGTTGCCTGTGCTGCCGCTAGGCGCGCAGATCATGGTAGGGAATGGCGTTGCTCTGGAAGTAACGCAAATCGGGAAGACCTGTCATGAACGTTGTGCCATCTATTATCAGGCAGGCGACTGCGTAATGCCAAAAGAGGGGATTTTTGCGCGTGTGCTTAAAGGCGGACGGGTAGCGTCAGGCGATGAAATTACAATAATTATTAAAAACTGATGACTGCGATGAAAAAGGCAATAAGAGTCCTACCTTGTAGGCATAGATAAGATGTGTTACAATGGAGTTCGGGAGTAAAGCCTTTTTCAGAGAGGAGGAATCTTTCATGAATAAATTTGCCAGGCAGGCAATTTTTTACTTGTTGATTTTGTTAGTTGCCGTTGCCATCATTCAGTATTTTAACCAGCCTGCCGAACGGGCAGAAGACCTTAGATATGACGAGTTTCTAACAGCGCTTGATGATAATCAGGTCAAAGATCTGTTGATTGTTGGCAATGAATTGACTGGCTCATTGCGTGATGGTAGGAAGTTTCGTGCGTATAACCCAGAGGGGTACTTATTGATCCCTCGCCTTGAAGGGAAAGATATCGAATTTCAGGCTGTTCCGCCGCCGGAGCCTCAATGGTGGGCCAGCTTGGCTACTTTTATTATCCCCTTTGTTATTTTAATGGTCATCTTTTTTTTCTTGATGCAACAGTCTCAAGGCGGTGGGAACCGTGTGATGAATTTTGGGAAATCACGCGCCCGCTTGCATGACGCCACCCGCAAGCGCGTTAACTTTGACGACGTGGCCGGCGCCGATGAAGAAAAGGCTGAGCTTGTAGAAATTGTAGAATTTTTAAAAGAGCCACGAAAATTTATTGAGCTGGGAGCTAGAATACCCAAAGGCGTTTTGCTGATAGGACCTCCCGGTACCGGCAAAACTTTGTTGGCCAGAGCCGTAGCCGGTGAAGCGGATGTTCCCTTCTTTAGTATCTCCGGCTCAGATTTTGTGGAGATGTTTGTAGGCGTAGGCGCTTCTCGCGTCCGTGATCTTTTTGATACAGCAAAGAAAAATGCACCTTGCATCGTCTTTATTGATGAAATTGACGCCGTGGGACGTCAGCGGGGCGCAGGCCTGGGTGGTGGACATGATGAACGAGAGCAGACGCTCAACCAGTTGTTGGTTGAGATGGACGGCTTTGAATCTCATGAAGGGATTATTATTGTGGCCGCCACAAACCGTGCCGATATTCTCGACCCTGCGCTTTTGCGGCCGGGCCGCTTTGACCGGCAGGTCACAGTAAACCATCCTGACGTAAGAGGGCGGGAGGAGATTCTTCAGGTTCATGCCCGTAATAAACCGTTGGCTTTAGATGTGGATCTTAGTGTAATTGCCCGCCGTACACCGGGGTTTAGTGGTGCTGACTTGGAAAATGTTATGAATGAGGCTGCACTGCTTGCCGGTCGGTTTAATAAAAAGCAGGTTGCTATGCTGCAGTTGGAAGAAGCTATCGAACGGGTCATGGGTGGAACAGAAAAAAGAAGCCGAGTTATCAGTGACTTTGAGAAAAAGATTGTGGCCTTTCACGAAGCGGGTCACGTGCTGGTGGGTTACCTTTTGCCTAATACTGACCCGGTTCACAAAGTGTCAATCATTCCCCGCGGCCGCGCAGGCGGCTACACACTAATGCTTCCAGAGCAGGATCGCTACTATATGACTAAATCCGAACTTATTTCGCGTGTAACCACCTTGCTTGCCGGTCGTGTCTCGGAAAAAGTTGTACTGAATGAAATTTCCACCGGTGCTCAAAATGACTTGGAACGTGCCACAGCTATCGTTCGCCAGATGATAATGGAATACGGGATGAGTGATCAGCTTGGGCCGATTACTCTAGGTAAACGCCAGTATGAGCAAGTTTTTCTTGGTCGGGATCTGACGCGCGACCGCGATTTTTCTGAAGAAATCGCCCGGGCCATTGATATGGAAATCCGTTCGACCATGGACGATAGTTATAAGCATGCAGAAGAACTTATTATAAGCAACCGTGAGAAGTTAGAATTAATCGCCAATGCTTTAATCGAACAGGAGACACTGGACGCCGAAGAGATTGTTGCCCTGATGGAAGTTAAGTCGCTTACTGAATTGCACAGCAGCCGTCAGGCAAAAGCCAAAGAAGCGGAAAAGGCCGAGGAAATTAAGGACTTCCGGACTGCTAGGCGTGAACCCAGTATTAAAAAAGAGTCACTTCAGGTCTTGATCAATAATAAGAAAGTTGAAACAGAAAGTCAAATCAAAGAGTAGACGCATGCTTTAACAGAGGTCGGCTCTCCTTCTCTTACGGAGTGCTTAGCAGTCAAGTCGCGCCAAAGCGCTAAAACAAGAAAAACGCCTCGCGCTTTTTAACATAAGA
>QLUI01000270.1 GCA_018725345.1 Bacillota bacterium
CTGCCGTCTTTAGCTTTATAAATCACTCTGGCCAGATTGTCAAGGGCTTCAGAAGCCCTGAAGCCCTTGACTACGTCATCCGTTCCTGCGAAATAGGCGCCTGGATAATATACTTGAGCAAGTCGTTCCAACCCTTCTTGGTCAAAGGGACTGATCATATTTGTGCAATACACGTTGAAGCCGCAGATGATACCAACCCATCATGTTTTCTCTAATCAAACCATTAATCTTACCAGCATCTAAGGTGGCTTAAGTACTTCACAGCGAAACGCATCTTCCAGATCTTTTGGCTCAGGCTCCGGTCCGGAAATAAAGTTATCAAACGGCGTCAAACGCCGTCAAAACAACCATCTGTGGCGACAATATGTGAGATGAAAGGGGTACCCCTCAGAATTGAACTGGGCCCGCAGGACCCGGAAAGCGGGCAGGCGGTGCTGGTGCGGCGCGATACCGGCTAAAAAACGACCGCCCCGCTTGCCGGGCCGGCAGAGAGAGTGACGGGGTTGCTTGAGGAAATCCAGGCCAACATGCTGGAAAAAGCGCGCCGTTTCCGGGAGGAAAACACCGCTTATACCGATGATTACCCGGAATTTAAAAAAATTATCGAAGAAAAGCGCGGGTTTATTGTCAGCCGCTGGTGCGGCGGCAGTGACTGCGGTGCGAAATCCGGGACTGTGGCTTATTTCGTGCGCGCCTACTAGCGTGGCTATGCTGCAGTTATCTCTTTTCGCGTCTGTCCCTGACAATAATGCTGCCGGGTATTGCCTTGCCATGCTTCTTCAGCTGAGCGGCAGTCTCCGCCAGTAACCCGTAATCCTTTTGCTGTTCACATTCCACGATAGCCAGCGTGACGGAAGTCAGGGGTAACCACTCCTGCCCGCCGAAACGGTCGTGACCGTAAAACGCTTTTCTGGCCCGGTCCTCAGCGGAAAAGCAACCACCTACCAGGCGGTCGAACAGTTGCACAATCTTCCGGCAGATTTGCGTTGCACATTTCGGTATGGTAATTACAATCATGTCGTCACCGCCTATGTGACCGACAAAGTCGTCCTCCCTGCCGTACTTTCGTGTGCAGTGTAAAATTATTTTGCAGAGCAGCACAATCACCTGATCACCGCGTTTAAACCCGTAAGTATCATTATAGGACTTGAACCCGTCAAGGTCAATGTAGATTATGCTACTGACGGGTGCATGGCGGGCTCTCCTGGACAGCTCTTCTTCAATGGCCAAATTCCCGGGCAGGCCGGTCAAGGGGTTTGTCCCTTTGGCAAGTTCTATTTGCAGTCTGGTTAGCGTCTCAAAAAGTCTTTGTATCGATACAACACCAATCAGGCTGCCGTTGGCATCCACAACCACAAGGTCATCGTACAGCCTGTCCTGGTCACGGTTCATCGCCAGTCCCGCCGCCAGTTCCAGGGAGGTATGGCCTTCCAGGACCAATGGCGCGTGGTCCATTACCATTGTTATCGGGCGCTGGTAATAGAGGGGAATACCATACAGTGAACTAAGTGTCCGGTAAAGTTTCTGCCTCATCACGAGCCCTGCGGTTTCCTGCCCTCTGACTACCACTAGGCTGCTGTCAGGTTGCCGGTTGGCTTCCAGCAACTCTTTAACCTTTGACACCGGAGTTTCTTCCTCAACCATCTGCACCGGCACAGCCAGATCTCCAACGGACAGGTAGCGCTGTCGACCGGTTAGAACTGAGACTTTCCTGTGGCGGATATAGGCGGCTGCCTGCCTGGCCACTGTCGGCTTGGGAAAATCTGGGCGAGCCAGATAATAGCCCTGGGCGTAGTGGACACCCTTTAGCAAAAGAGTATGGAGCTCCTGCTGGGTTTCGATCCCTTCGGCAACAACCCTGCTGTTGATATTTCCGGCCAGGCTGATTAAAGCAGCGACAACAGCCTGTCTGCTGAGGCTGCTGTCGCTGTTCCGAACCAATGACATGTCAATTTTAATGAAATCAGGCCGAATCTCGGCAATCGACTGCAATCCGGAAAAACCGGCACCCACATCGTCGATGGCAATACGGTACCCCTGACTGCGGTAGTTCTCTACCACCTGTTTAAAAGAGATGAAATCTTTGATGCTGTGCCGCTCCGTTATTTCAAATACAATATTGTGGGGGGCCAAGCCATGGTTGCGTAATAGTTGCAGGGTTTCTCCCTTAACAAAGTTATGGTCGCTCATAGTCTTGGGATGCACATTCAGAAAAACTTTTTGTTCCGGACCCAAGTCTCCGATACTGCTGATAGCTTTTTCCCGGCAGGCCTTTTCCATGGCGAACAGCAAACCCAGTTCTTCTGCAAACCCAAAAATGCTGTCAGGCCGGTTAAAGTAACTGTTTTCAGGGCCGCGGGTCAGCGCCTCCCATCCCAGAATTTCACCGGACGACAGTGAAACAATCGGCTGGTAAATGGTGCTCAGCTTTTTGTTATCTAGAATATCCAGAAATTCTTTCTTGTATCTCAGGATGTCCAGACCAAGTGTTGCTTTCGCTACTCTCTGAGCATCCCGCAACGCGTTGTAAAGCTTCAGGTCATCTTTTAGACCGTTACCCGGCTCAATTATGGAGCAGCCCAGGTACAGTTCGACCGCACAGCCTGTCAGTTGCTCCAGCCTGTTGTTAAGTTCTTCCCGGATGGATGAATGAAAAGCTTTAGCTAAGTCTAAAAGATACTCCTGTGGGACAGTTTTCTCAAGAGTCAACAGGATTACGAAGTCATCTGCCCACAGGTGTTCTGCCGTTAAAAAGCGGTCGGCGGGCAACAATTCAGAAATCTTGTGCCGGATAACCTCTTCCAGCAGCAGCAATATCCGTTTGGCTGTTATCGAACCCTGCAACTGCAGTATTTCATGAAATTTCTTGATATCCAGGAACATAAGCCCAACCGGTGTGCCGGAAGCAAGTGCCCGCTTAACCGCATTTATAAGCGACTTGTGATTGTGGGGGTAATTATGGGTATGTGCTTCAGGCCGGCGGCGGATAAGCAGGTCGTAA
>QLUI01000271.1 GCA_018725345.1 Bacillota bacterium
CCAAAGATGTCCACCACCTTGACCGCGATCTTGCGCCGCCCCGGTTCGCACTCGTGGAAGCGGATGCCCGGATCGAGAATCGCACACGGGGATGGCGGAAATTCTTTGCGTAAAGCCATTACAAGTTCTCCACAGATGCGCCAACAGCCACTTGCGGTTTGATCCTTGCGCGCATCTGCTGATAAATCGGGATAGCAACGCCTTCTGCCACCTCAAGCGTCACAGCCAATCCATACGGGATAGCATCGTCCAGCTTCTCAGTCGCATCAGCCTTGCATGTAACATGCAACAGAATGTGTTCATCTTCCTGATAAGCGGAAATCCGGCTTTTACCCTCAAGAATTTCGTGTTGCACGGTGCCGCGCAAAACCTGGTTGTGATCTGCTTCCTGTCGAGATAACTTCAATTCCGTTTTATCCCATTTGCCTGTTGGTTGCAGTTCGAGCTTCGCCTCGCGCAACATTCGATGAGCCGAATTAATCGGCGAAAACCAGGCCAGTGTTACCACCATACGCCGCCACTCTAGGCTGCCCGACAGGCCAGGTGGCAGGGGAAAACGATATTCATGAACTTGGTTTTCCTTGATTTCACCGCAGCCAATAACCGTACCCCGTTGCTCAGTGCATGCAAGCACTCGCTCAATATTGACCGTGCCATAGCCAATGTAACGCGCTATTATCTCTTTGAAGCGGCGGTAGTTTTTTGGGGTTTTCAGCGACTCGGTTAATGCTCTCTCGGCTTGGTCATCGTGTTGCGCACCATGTACCAGCAGTGCTTTGATGAGCACTGCCATCAGATTATCGGGAATCTGTTCGCCGTGCTCCGCCTGCAACATCGCCAGCACCTCGTAAATTCTTGCGCCGCTCCGTGTTGATAGGGCGGTAGCGTTGCTGGTGCCGTGTGTACGCACAATCTCAGATAGAACACCCTGTTGCTTGCTGTCATGGGCAACTTTTTGACCAGGAGCATGAGTAGACGTGTGACGTCGATAGTGATGTCCATTGATTTGAAAATCATCATAAAGTTGCCGCCCGCCAGGAAAAAGAATTTCCGGTTTGATCGAACGGCGGAAACCATGCCCGAAACGCGAAATAGGGCTGAACAGTGCGCCGTTCGGCAACAAGTCTATGCGCTGCCCCAGTGCATAGACGCCAGATTCATCCGTGTGCAGTGCGCCGACAGTGAGTGCGTTTAGGGATTCAGCAGGCGACAACAATCGTCGTTTGGATAGTTGCTGCTCAATACACTTCAGGACATAGGCAACCTTCTGTTCATCGGACAAGGCAGAAAACTCGCTGTGCGGAATACCCACGTCAATGTCTTCCGTATAATTTCCTGCGCTCACACAAAACAACACGCGGTACTTCCAAGACAGCCAATCAAGCAGCCTCGCCCACGGGCTGGGCGTGTGAATAAAGGGGCGTTCCTTATCACCAATCGAAAGGTTTATAATTTTGATGCCGGGAGCTTGCGCGGGTGTGTTGCCCTCCCCTTTGAACATGCGGTGCACGGCACGTTCAATCCGGTCTTCGAAGAAAACCTCATCTGGGAAATACTCCTCATGGCCAAAGCTCCTGGCCTGCGGATTGGGTTGCATTATCGCCAAGTGATAAACCTTGCGAGCCAACGGAGCAGACAGGCCTTCCACCAACTCCCCATGCACCACCAGGGAAGCCATGGCCGTGCCATGTCTTTTCTCTCCGGGCTGATATTCGGTGGCCAGATTATCAGGGTCGTCGAATAGCAACCTCTCTTTCAATGCCGCATGCAAAAGGTTTGGTACACCATCAAGAATCGCGGCCACTGGCGGCAATTCCGGGCTGCCTTCGGGAAACTCCCCGGGTTCGCCAACTTCGTCTCCTGAAACCACCAAACTTTGTCCGGTCGGGCGGAAATACATTACCCCTGGAAACTTGAACAACTGAATGTCAATCTCGGTATCCGATGAATCCAACAAAGTCAGAAGATGACGCACCTTATCAGCAGGCAATTTGGCCTTGACCGCATGGAAGGCTATGTCCGGCATGTCGATGAATCTACTTAGCGTTCGACCTCCGATTTCTACCAGCATCGCAGAAATAGCTTCCTCGTTCTGTTTTCGCTTCTCAGGATTCCGTCGGTAGAACAATTCGATCTGGCAAGGAATTTCCTGGGCTGGGTCAATGGGATCGCGCAAGTCGTGCCAACGGTCAATCATGCCGGTTTCACGAAGGGTTTCTTCGATTCCCCAACGCCGGATTCTTCGGGTTTGGTCGAATACGTCGCACCACTTGGTTTTACCTTTCGGCAACCCTTGGCCTTTTTCCCAGTGCTGCCATAACACCAGCAACTCGTTCAGCCCTTGCTCATTGACTAACGATAAAAACAGTCGCCCTTTCAGCCGTTTATCTTTTGCACTGTTGATGGCCCGGCTAATGTCTTTTCTAAGATGTGTCAAATGATTAGGTAGCGATAATTCCGGAATCTCTTCGGCAATTATTTTTCCATCATCATCAATGAATCCGTGTCCTTTCAGAATCTCTTGGATTTCTTTCGATTGTGCACTATTGGTTATGCTTTCAATTTTGTTCTTGAAAAAATTAACTCCAATTTTTGGAGCTTCGTAAAAATCATCGTCCGGCTCGATATCCTCGACATCCCACTCCCCAAGCCATTCCAGCCCATCGGTGCCCTCGACGGCTTGCCTGAAGTCATCAACACTTCCGGCAATTTCTATAACTAACACCGTCTCCGGCTCAAGTCCGACCACAACGCCGCTGACGCTCGCCTTATACCTCAAAAAGTCCTGCCTCAACTCAGCCAACTGCTGGGATAGACGCTCAACTTGCCGGGCGTGCCCTGGAAAATGTGGTTTGCTTGGTTGAAAACCCTTTCCTGTTGGCAGAGCAATCGTCTTGGCCCGAGGAAAAACCAATAGTGGCAGGTGATCGGCCATCGTTTATTCCCCCCCGCCGTGGCTATTCAAAACGGGTTTCAATCTATCCTG
>QLUI01000272.1 GCA_018725345.1 Bacillota bacterium
CGCTATTTTGTTCAATCAGCCATAGCCCAACCGTACCGTACCCTGAGATAATCTGCCCACTCGCAACCGTCTGTTTTGGACTTCCGTAGGATAGTATTAAGTAAGTCCTCTACAGAGATGCTCTTAAACTTATTTTGAGGCACTAGCTGCTCCCAGATTTCAAGTGTTCCTCTACCCAGAAAGGTATTTGCTAAGTAAGGAGAGGTTACTCTTTCTCTGAACTCTCTGTTAGCCTCGGGACAAATATGAAGTACACTGACTATGTCAGCGTCCATCTCTTTCTCCTCGTGAGTCTCCATTTCTCGGGCTAGTAACTGCAAACGCATCAACTGATAGAAAGGCTCATAGAAAAGAGAGTCATAGAGCTTCTCTCTATCATCAATAGCACTGAATATTCCTGACGGGTCACTGAAGAAATTGATGTAGTTGTTTTTCCTTACTTCTCCTGACCTTCCGCTCCCTTTGTAGTTCCTGCCATATTCTTCTGTATATTTCCATTCTCCCAATACAAGATGGATGCGCCCATCATTTTCACGAAAGCGGAAGGCAAAGTCAGCACTGGTGAAGTTGGCACCTCTTGTCCGGGGCATTCCTTTTCTCCTGGCTTCTCCGAGATAGTCGCGTGTCCCAATCCATTCAAAAGCGATAAAAGGATAAGTCCCATCAGTAAGAGGTTTGTCACCTGTTAAAGGTAAAGATGTGGCAAATTCTGGGTAATAGTGACTGAAAATGGTCTTGATTATGTCGGGCCGTTTCACGAGTGGGAATAAACAATTAATGCAACATGACTGTGAACAGCAGAGATGGTTACTTGGGAGGTGACGTCTCTTGATGCCATCATGCCAAGAGATACTCCGGATCAGAAAGTAAGTAATGGCAGAATCACGGATACCTTGATACAGGTTTTCATGGGAGTAATCGTCGGCAAGACAAAAGAAGCGAGGTCGTCCACGATAATTACCCTCATCTTGGGCCTCGTTGCTAAACAGCTTCCGCTTCAGCTCTCTGTATCTCTCTTTTTCGCTGTCTCTAAAGGTCATAAGTATCTTCATCTACCCAATTTTATGTTACTCAAAACCTGCCAATCCTCAATTAATCTGGAAAGGCCAGTTCAATAATGCGCTTACATACATCGGGATTATATTCCTTATAGATCGACGTTCTTCTTTGAACCCCGGCGTCAAACTCTTCCTTCGTAAATTCCAATTCCGTAATTCCATTGGCCTCGTATCGTAGCCACTTGACTTCAAGGCAATGTCCCAAGTCTTTCACAAGCTTAATCAAGTTATCTGTGACTATCCCTATGGCTTTGATTCTGAGGACTTGCTTTCCTCCCCTTTGAAAGAAAGATTTGATGATAATGATGTCCCCTATATCTATTTCCTTCATTATGCCATAAAGATATGGTTTGTCCTCTGGCGCCCAGCTAATATCAACCTTGACAAGGCCCTTGACAGAATAACGCTTCTGTGGTAACATATAATTAATCCAAGCAATTGGAGGTGGATGGCCCGTAAGGGCTATCGTAGAAGGGTCAGGGAAACCTGGCCCTTTTATTTTATACCAAGAATACTTTGCCGTAGCCCTGCACTCGATCCTGGTAAATTTGCCGATTGTACTTGGTGGTAATTACCCGGCAAATATCCTTTCCAAAAATTCCTCCTGGATCTGAAATACGTCCCTCGTCCATAAGGATCTCTTGCTTCACGGGATAAGCCAGCAAATCGGCTACTTGCAGGCCCGCGATATTGGCTGATTTGGGTTTCACCTTTACTTCACGGCTGGTTAGCGCTTGCTGGAAAGAGTCTGGCCTGTGGAAATACGTCCCTGTTCTAAAGAGGGTTCGGTAGGCTTCCTTTAGCTGGACGTCCTCACTGCCCCCACGCCTTTCAGCCAGTACATCTCCCTGGGCATTGTAGAAATTTAGAAACCCGCAATACCTTTCCAAGAGTGCCGCGAGGCAGTAGTGGTAAGGATGATATGCGGCATCGCCGTAGCGTTCAATATGGGTCTTCTTGTCGATAGTGACTCCAATGAGCTTATACTCCTGTCGGGCAAGGAATTCTAAGAGGTCTCCGTTGAAGCGCTCCTCGTTCTCCGGGTCTTTCAACCTTCCGAAAGGACCCCTGCAGTTGACTAGCTCCTTGCGATGTAAGATGACTGGCTCGTCAGGACTGTGAGGGAAATGAGTCTGCTTCAGATTCTCAAGAGCAGGGTGAAAATCCATCCGATAGGTTTCGACCTCTACAAAAAGACCCAGTAAGCACAAATATCTTCTGGCGGGCTCTTCTAGCTCACGATAAGCATGGTCGCCCGATTCATCAACGTAAAGACGGTACCGCTTCATTGACCATCCTAACTTCAAGTGAGGCGTTTCCCACGGAGGATGAGTGTGATTCCTGCGTTCTTTGCCTCCTCAATGGCCGGCTGAGTGAAACGACTACTACTCACAATCTCTGTGACACCATTTTGCTTAGCTTTCTTGACCACTCCGCTGTGGACAGGCCTCTGCCAATTCTTAACTTCTGCCTTCACCTTGCCACGAGTATAGTCGGGTTGCCCAGGGCCACCTTTTGCCTTGCCCCTATGTTTCTTGGCCTGTTCCTTTTCGTACCTGCGAGCCCTCTGTTGCGGTTTTCTCATGGGTATACCTCCTAAACACTCCCCGCCTTCACCAATCGATTCCTTACCAATTCCACAACAGCTTTGTAGACCTCAAGCTGCTCTTCCTCAGTTAGCCCGATTGCTTCAAAGACAACTCCATCGAGTTCTCTTCTATCAGGAAGAACCTTGTCGAGGGATATATCCTTCGCGTGTAACTACTCAGGTACCCTTATATGATTGGTAAGTTGACTACAGTCTACCACATGTGATCTAAACGGTCAAGTAATTTTGACTTGATTGTCATTATTCTCAAAGTAGTCTTGTCCCCGCGAAGGCGGGGAATGGAAAGCATAAGACATTTGGTCACTATTCCCCGC
>QLUI01000273.1 GCA_018725345.1 Bacillota bacterium
CCCCAAAGGGATTTTCCCAGTCGTTTTTTCTGCCGATCATCATTTGTGTGCTTTCCAGTATCTTCTCAGGAATAGTCCCCGCAAGGATATTTGATCCTACTTCCAGGGTCTCCGGTCTCTCGGTGTTGTCTCTAAGGGTAACACAGGGAACATTGAGGATGCAAGCTTCCTCCTGGACACCACCAGAATCAGTGAGGATAAGCCGGGCATTGTTCTCGAGCTGCAAGAAGTCAAGGAAATCCATCGGCTCAACTAGCCTGAGGCGTCGGGGTTGAAGGCCAAACTCTGCCATCATCTTTAGCATCATTTCCTCTCCCTCGAAGGGAGAGGAAATACTCCCTCCCGCCAGGGGAGGGAGTATGGCTTATGTGGCTAACGGCAAGTACATTGCCTCCTTCCCTCGCTATCGCTAGATTCTGGTAGACGGCATCCACGATGGTATTCCCGGTAACGAATATCCTCTCCTCGGGAATGCCTTCACCCAGCAGAATTGCCTTTGCTTTCCTTGTCCTCGCGAACCCCGGCCCGTCCGCCGGGGCGGGCTTGTCCCCCTGGGCCTGCGGCCGGGGGGCAGGCCTGCGAAGGCAGGGATGCGGGGATCGGTGGGAGCAAATAGGTAATCAGAGCAGTGGTCGGTCAGAGTTCGGTTAATCTCCTCCGGCATATTCCTATCATAGCTTCTTAATCCAGCCTCAACGTGCCCTATCCCCGCCTTCGCGGGGACAAGTATCTTTTTGCTGTAAGCCCTGAAACCACTCTGGGTGTCAGATACCTTTACCTTCGAGCCGAAGTTCCAAAGAAAGGTGATAACGCCAATGCCGAATTTGCGATAGCGAGGCATGGTAATCAGTCGATAGTCCGGAGTCGATAGTCTAGAGTCCTGAGTTCCGAGTCCTGGGTTGAGGGTCGGGAGCCGCGAGTCGAGAGTTGGGAGTCGGGGAGGGGGACTAATGACTCTAGACTCTTGACTAATAGACTGGTCTGGTTGGAGGAAGCGGGAGCCAATTATCAGGTCTGCCTCTCCTTTAAGGATTGGAGTAAGGAGGCAGGACTTGATAGCCTCTCCGTAGCCCTTGTTTACGCTGTGATTTATCACCTCTGCCCCGGCGGCTCTTGCCGTCTCGGCGGTGCCGTCATGTGAGCCGTCATCTATTACGACGACCTGGTCAACATACCTCCTGGTTTTGGATACCACATCTGCAATAGCAGGTTTAGTATTAAAACAAGGGATGGCGACGACGACCTTCGGTCGACTTTGTTGAGTCATTTTAAAGTAGCAGAAGCTCTG
The DNA here is from genome assembly GCA_018725345.1 of Bacillota bacterium. Taxonomy (GTDB): domain Bacteria; phylum Bacillota; class Dethiobacteria; order Dethiobacterales; family Dethiobacteraceae; genus GPS1B09. The sequence continues at coordinate 1,289 of QLUI01000273.1, forward strand.
CTCTTTCAAGTTCCTCTGTTGTTGGGTTTACCTTAAAGCCCATCGCCTCAAGAGTCAGGACTCCTATCAGGACTCGATCCAATTTATCGCTTATCAACACCTCGGTTATCGCCTTCTCCCCCAGAATCTCAATCATAACATAGGATACATCGAGTTGCTCCTCACCGCTAGCGGTTGTTACCCGCCTCCTGGTGATGTGGGGAAGTTTAAACCGCTGTGCCAGATTTCGGGGGATGGTGGTAAAAGTAGCCCCGGTATCTACCAGGGATTCTAAAACCTCTTTTCCTTCGGCAAACTGGCTATGGAAGGTCGCTTCAACGTACGTATGTCCCATGGTATCTCCTCTTCAGCACTGCTTGTTATTAATCTTTGCTTTCTTATTAAAAAGCTGAGAAGCCAAAGCTTGGCACCAACTCCTTTATCTTTCCCCCCTCACTTTCAAGGAAATCGAGACGAATGAAGTCCTCAAACGTATTTGAAGGTCGCCAACGACGAAGGAGTATTTAGTGTCTCTTCAGTGAAATAGCCTCTGACAACACCTGACTGGTTAGTAATCACGATTACGCTTAAGGCCATGGTCATTTAGCAGCTTGATAGCCTTCGCCGTATCGGGAAATAGTTTGATAGAGAGGCTCAATGATGTCTCTCAATACTTTGGATGCCTGGAGAATCTCTATCCCGATTATTTGGTCATCTCCATCAAGTTCAAGGCCGACGCCGGGACGAATTTCCACAAATTCCTTCTCCTCACCTTGCCTCGCTATATAGAGGACATCCTCCTCTTTGTCATAAAAGCTTTTAAATTCTTGCTTCACAATTTTACCCACCTCCCCGAAGCAATTCTATTGTCCTTTTGTCCTTCCTTCAATGGATGAATGGTCAGGATAAACTATTTCGGCATCCTCCTCATAGGCTACCATAACCTCCCGCTCATGTCCATAGACCTGGGTTACTTTGATTGCCACTCTATGACCCGTTTCCTCATCTTCAAACCTTTCTTTGGCTTGCTGATAAATTTTTAGCGGAAGTTCTGAAGGCAAATTTCTCAACGAAAGCCTTGTAAGTAGATGCTGTGAATAGGGATAATTGGCAGGAGCCTGCCCTTCAAATTGATGTAGGGAAACTTCATAGCAATGTTACCAGTTCCTCCTCTGTGGGCATATAGCTTACATGGATCTCCGCTTCCGGGTATTTTCCCTTTGCCCGCTTAAATGCCTCGAGTCCGCTATCACTCGCGGCAATAACTTCGTCACCAACAATGGCAACATACTTTCCTGAAAACCTCTCCGAAAGCTCCTGTGAATGTTTTAACAAATATTCATATGCTCTCATCTTCCCTCCTTGATTAATACTTTAACGATCTTCTCCCCCGCTTTTCCATCCCCAAACGGATTTCGCCAGTTTTTGGCTCGGTTAAGCATCGCCTTTGAGCATTCGAGTATCCCATCAGGTGAAGCACCAGCTAAGATGTTGGCGCCAACTTCAATTGTTTCCGGTCTCTCAGTGTTGTCTCTTAGCGTAACACAGGGAACATTGAGGATGCAAGCTTCCTCCTGGACACCACCAGAATCGGTGAGGATAAGCCGGGCATTGTTCTCGAGCTGCAAAAACTCAAGGAAACCCACCGGCTCAATTAGCGTAAGTCCTCTCGGATTGAGGTTAAACTCTGCCATCATCTTCCTGGAACGAGGA